>JANSXJ010000563.1 GCA_024743015.1 Hyphomonas sp.
AATTTCGCTGTGGATAGACCGGTAGATCCACCACCGATATGGGCGATCGAGCTTGCGAAGGCGCTTGCCAGATATCGTGCGGGAGTGGCATACCGAGATGGGTCATGACCCAAAGAGTAGCTATTTACGCCCGATATTCGTCAGATCTTCAGTCTGCAAAGTCCATCGAAGATCAGCTCGACCTATGCCGCAAACACATACGCACACATAATTGGGTCGAATCGAGGGTCTTTTCGGATAGCGCGATCTCCGGCGGTTCGATGGTCACCAGACCAGGCATTCAAGAGCTGATACGCGGCGCAACCAATCGCGAATTCGATATTGTTGTCGCTGAGGCTTTGGATCGCCTGTCCCGCGATCAGGCTGACACTGCAACAATCTACAAAATACTGGCCTTTCACAATGTGCAGATAATCACTCTTTCCGAGGGTGAGGTCGATACGATGCACATTGGCTTCAAGGGCGTGATGAACGAAATGTTCCTGCGCGATCTTGCACGAAAGACACGCAGAGGTCAGGCAGGAGTCATAAAATCCGGCCGTTCAGCGGGCGGCCATTGCTATGGCTATGACATAGTGAAGGGAGAAGAAAACGGCATCTACCAGATCAACGAGGTGCAAGCTGAACAGGTTAGAGAGATCATGCGCCTTTATACCGAAGGCGTCTCCCCAAGAGCCATAGCTGCCAGACTCAATGAACGCGGAGTCGAAGCGCCCCGCGGCGGAGAGTGGCGCGGTTCAACGATCAACGGACAAAAGCACGCCGGGAACGGCATTCTCAATAATGAGCTCTATATAGGCCGCAGGATCTGGAATCGGCGCCACAAGGTAACCGACCCGATCACAGGCAAGAAACGCATGCGCGCCAACCCCGAAAGCGAATGGGTTATTACTCATGTGCCTGAGCTTCGAATTGTAAACGATGAACTTTGGCATTCGGTCAAACGCAAACAGTCTACGGTCTCTGCAAAGCGCGGCGGCGCCAAGCGGCCGAACCGTTTGCTGTCCGGCTTACTTGAGTGCGGTAAATGCGGTGGCCCAATGTCGATTGTGTCTCAGGATCGCTACGGTTGCTCGGCGAGAAAAGAAAAGGGCACGTGCGATAACTCGAAAACGATCATGGCAAAATCGCTTGAAGAGCGCGTCCTGGCGGGATTGAAAAAGACCTTGCTGCATCCGGACGCTCAACGCGCTGCTGCCAAGGAATTCCATGAAGAACTCGTGCGCCGGCAAGCTGCTGAGGGCGGGGAACGCCTACGCCTTGAAAAAGATATTGCTGAAGCAGGACGCCGCATAGACAGAATAGTAGATGCGATTGCAGATGGCCTAGCGAGCAATACGATGAAGCAAAAGCTGCTTGATCTGGAGGCGCAAAAGGCTGCCGATATTGCGACGTTGTCGGCACTGGGTGAAAGCCCGGTTGTGACATTGCATCCACAATCTGGAACACTCTACGCCGAACTCGTCGGAGCTTTAGCGGAGGTTGTCTCTGACCCATCACCTGATGCAGACGAAGTTCGTAAAATCCTCCGGAAGGTTATCAATCGCATTGTGCTGCAACCACCGCAGAATGAAGGCGATTATAACGTGGCCATAAAAGGAGATCTGGCCGCCCTGCTTTCGCAAGACGGCCAGTCTACTTTTATGATGGGTGCGGGAGTAGGATTTGAACCTACGACCTTCAGG
>JANSXJ010000175.1 GCA_024743015.1 Hyphomonas sp.
CGCGGCGCGATTATGGGAGCCGGATGATGGAAACACGTGCGAACTACGCTCTGATTGGTGCATTTGTGCTGATGGCGACGGCAGCCGTGATCGGATTCACGCTCTGGCTTGGCTCGTCCCAGTTCAATCGCGACTATGCGCAATATGATGTCGTCTTCCCAGGCCCGGTGACGCTCGAAGAGGGTGCATCTGTTCGCTATATCGGGATCAAGGTTGGTGAAGTCGAAAGCGTGCGCATCGATCGCCGCGATGCTTCACTTGTTCGCGCGCGTCTTCGTGTGGATCGGTCCACACCGGTCAAATCCGATAGCACGGCGATTATCGATTTTGCCGGTATCACCGGCGTGACCTTTGTTCAGATCAATGCGGGCAGCGAACAGGCGGGGCCGCTATTACCGGCGCCTTACGCTGATGTACCTGTCATTCAGGCCGGTGAAACGCCTTTGGCAGCCCTGTTCGATGGCGGCGCCCAGGTCATGGCGCAGGCCGGCGTGACCATGGAACAACTTAGCGACCTGATGACGGAAGAGAATGTCGCGGCCTTCTCCGAAATCCTACACAATGTGCGCGATATCACTGCGGCGCTGTCGGAAGACGACAAGGCTTTGCTCGGACAGAGCCTCGCGACCCTCGCATCGCTCGAGCGGGCGGGTGACAATCTCAGCAAGGCGTCGGATGATATTACAACGGTCGCCTCATCCGTCGACAGTGAGCTGGTTAGCCTGAATGCGGAATTGAAAGCCCTGGTGGCTGAGCTCAATTCCGCGACGGGTGATGCGAGCTTGACGCTTGAGGCTAGCCGGAAGGCGATTGACGCGGCAACGGCGCTGGTTGAGGGCGGGGCGTCCGACACGATTCAACAAACAAGCCTGGCTGCTCAGGAGCTTCGGGTGCTCATCACCCGGCTCGACCGACTGACGCGCGAAATCGAGCAGAATCCGCAAGGCTTCGTCGTCGGCAACCCCTTGCCTTACGAGGATCGTCGATAATGAAACCGTCACTCATCACTTTCGCAGCGCTCACGCCTTTGCTCGCCGGGTGCCTTTCAGTCCTGCCGGAACCCGATACGCCGGATGCCCTTTATCGCGTCGAAGCAACCCAGAAATTCGACGGCCTTTCGGATCACCTGCTGGTTCGCGAACCTGAAGCGTCTCGTTTGATCGCGGGGCAGGGCATGGTCAGCGAAGGGCCGAATGGGGGTCTGCGTCTGGTGCCGAACGTAGAGTGGTCTGGCAGCGCGACCCGGCAAATTCAACTCGCCATGATCGACAGTTTCAAAGTCGGTGACCGCGGCAACGCCATTCTGCCTGAAATGGGAGTCAGCGCGAGATACGAACTTGGCAGTCAGCTGAAGACCCTGAACCTGAGAGGTGATACGGCGCGCTGCGTCATGACGCTGAGCCTGGTTGCTACGAGTAATCGCCAACTCGTCGCGCTGACCGAAGTATCAAGTTCGAGCACGGCCACGAGCGGGTCGAATAAAGATCGAGCGATCGCGCTGAGAGAGGCGGCGTCCGCCTGTGCCGCTCAGGCAGCGCAGTTCGCTATCGCGTCCATGCCTGTCGAGGATTAGGCGACGGAACTTTTCGCATCCATTTGATGCTTGGGGATAGGCAGGAAGAAGCTGACCTGCGTCCCGCGACCTTCTTCGCTGGCAATGACCAGGCGTCCGCCGTGCATTTCCGCGAATGATTTCGTCAAAGCGAGCCCCAATCCAGTGCCATCGAAATTGCGATCGCGTGTATCGCTGACCTGTTCGAACGGTTCGCCCAGTCGCGGCAGGGCGTCGGCAGGGATGCCAATGCCATTATCACGAACGGCAACGCGTAAATCGGTGCCCTTTTGATCGACGGTCACACGAATTTCGCCGCCTTTATCTGTGAATTTGATGGCGTTTGAGACCAGGTTCAGGATCATTTGGCGGATTGCGCGATGGTCCGCGTCGACGAGTGGTAGGCCGGAATTTGCCACCAGTTTCAGATCGACGTCTTTCTCTTCCGCCCGGCGCCGGATCATCCGAACCGCGGCGTCGACGGGATCGACAATATCGATCGGGTGCAGATCAACCGTCATCTTGCCCGCTTCGATTTTTGCCATGTCGAGAATGTCGGTGATCATATCAAGAAGGTGCTTGCCTGAATCGAGGATGTCCTGCGCGTAGCCCTTATAGCGCTCATCGCCGAGAGGACCGTACATTTCATCGACCAGGATCTCGGAAAAGCCGTTGATCGCATTGAGCGGTGTGCGCAGCTCGTGACTCATATTCGCGAGGAACGCGCTCTTTGAATTTGCTGATCGCTCGGCCCGTTGTTTTTCCGACTTCAGGCTCTTGGCGAGGTCGGCGGCTGTGGACTCAGAGCGCTCAAGCTCGGCGACAAGTTTGCGAAGTCGCCCTTGCTGTTTGGTCAGCTCGACTTCATTGCGCACATCGCTGGACACATCGAGCCCCATTGTAATCATGCCGCCCGACTTGGTGGTTCGCTCAACGATCTTGAACCATTGGCCATTCTTGATCTTCACGATCTCAGCCCGGTCATCGGAAGAATTGGGGCGGCGTTCCAGAATGTTGGCTGCCTGCGCGAGCATGACCGTGTCATAGCCCATCCCGTTGCGGACGGTTGGTTCCAAGCCAAACACTTTGAGGAAGGCACGGTTCCAATAGATCAGCCGTTTGCGGCCATCCCACAGCGCGAAAGGCCCGGAAAAGCTTTCCAGGGCACCGCGCAGCCGGCTTTCTGCCTGCTTGGTCCGCGCGATCGCGTGCTTCATTTCCGTGACGTCCCGCAGGACACCGTTCAGCTGACCGCTTTGCTCATCGGGCTTGGCGCGCATGTCGAACCAGGTTGACTTATCGACGCTGGCAAAGACCTGCGAAATAAACCCTCTCTCGTGAAGGGTCGAAAGCGATTGCTCCATCGTATCGCGGTGATCTTCGTGCACGAAGCGGAGGATCTCTTTGGCTGACAGTTCGATCTCGCCCGGTTCGCCGAGCAATTGACCGGCTTCCTCGCTAAATGTGAAGCGGTGGGTTTTGAAGTTCCAGGACCAGAAACCGGCTTTCGCCTGTTGCAGGACTGTCCTCAGGATCCGGCCCGCGCGGGTCGCTTCCCCTTCATACGCTTCCGATTCCGTTCGGCGTTGTTCCAGCAAGCGAAACAGACCCAGGATTGCGAGCGCCGGGCCGAGCAATAGGAGCGCGTAGATCGCGAGCCCCGTCATTGTCGCGCGGGTCATGAATGGATAGGCCGTCTCCACACAGACCGACATGTCGCCGCGCGCCACAGGTGAACAGGCGGCGATGTGCTGCGAAGAGCCAAACTTCGCGCCGTTCAGTTTGGAAGGTTGAAGGCTGATCTGGCGCGCGCCCTGGGCAACGGGAAGCCAGGAATCGGCCGGGACGATGCCGAGACGCGGACCACCGGACTCTGGTGCGAACGCAATGATAATGTCGCCGGTGCTTGTCAGGCCTGCCGTTTGAGAGCTTGCCAACAAAGCCGACCCGGCTTCACCCGCGTCGCGCAGTCTTGATCCGGCATTTGCAGTCAGCGCATCCGTCAACGTCACGACTGTGTCCAGGTCCGATTGGACCCTGGCGGTCTGGGTGGGGGACCATCCCGCCTGATAGCCAAGACGCAAGGCTTGCTCGACGGCGTAGACCTTGCCGCCAATATGCTCCGAAATGGCCAGGGACTCGCGATGGGTCTGAGTTTGCTGGGCAGATAAATCGCGCGCGCGGTCATCATAGGCTTTCAGACCTAGCGCCACGCCCTCGATCAGGATGATCAATCCGAGCGCTTTGGTCAGGCTGAGCGACGGCCGTGACGACGCACGCCGAACCGGCTTGGCTTTGCCAGATCGCGTCTTTTGACGTGCCACAGCCCGCACCTTTCCGGGTGCGCCCCCGATGGGCGCACTTCCACATCCTCCAGCTTTCATGTCCGAAAGTTCAGGAAGGGTTAACCAAGGCGACGATTCTGTTAAGATTTGCGGCGTTAGCCAAGGGTGCGGGTAATAATATCAGCAGCGTTCTTGGAAAGGTCCTTCGCTTGCAAAGCTTTAAGCGCTTTTTCGGCTTCACCGCGGGCCCGCGGTTCAAGGGATTTCCATTGCTCGAATGCGGTCAGCAGGCGTGCGGCGAGGGCCGGATTCTTCTCGTCCGCTTGCGCGATGATCTCTGACACGACGCGATATCCAGTGCCATCGGGCGCATGAAATGCCGGTAGGTTCTGCATCGCGAAAACTGCGACAACAGACCGAACACGGTTTGGGTTGCTGAGATCGAAATCCTTGTGCTGGAGCAATCGTTCAATATCCTCAACCGTCCCAGTGCTGGCCTGTACGGCGAACCACTTGTCCATAACCAGCGGGTTACTCGACCATTTCTCTTCAAACGCGGCGAGGCTGGCAGCCTTGTTCGGGCCGCCTGCGATGGCAAGCGCACGCAGCGCGGACAGGCTCTCCGTCATGTTTGGGGCGGCGTCGAAGACCTGCTTCAGCATCGCGTCCTGATCCTCGCCCAGAGCGCTGAGCAGGGTCAGCATTGCGCTCCGCAAAGCGCGAATGCCGGATTGTTCAGCATCCGGCTTGAACGGCGCAGGTGACGACTGCGCCAGCACAGTGGCCGCGTCTGCCGACAGCTCCGATGCGAGGGCGCGTTGAACCGTCTTGCGCGCTTCGCTCAAAGCCCCGGCATCGGCGGGCACATGATCAAGGAACAGCTCGCCAACATCCGGTAAACGCGTCAACAGAGCTGCGAAGGCGGGGTCGCCTTGCTTCGCGCGTACGGCGCCTGCGATGGCCGTAATGACAGCTGCGTCCGGTTTCGCTTTCTGGTCATAGGCAATGGCCAGAATGTCCTTGCGCGCCAGGGCTTGCAGGGCGTTCCACTGGTTGAAAGGGTCATCGTCAACTTTTGCGAGTGCCAGGACCTCTGCATCATTGATCTGGTGATCGAGCCGGATCGGGGCGGAGAAGCCACGATTGAGCGAGACACGCGGGCGTTCGGTCTGGTCTGAAATGCGCCAGACCAATTCGTCACCGTCCAGGATCAGCGTCAGGTCCTCGATTTTTTTTCCACTTGGGGTAAATGCAGCGGCGCGGATCGGCATGGGGAGCGGTTTCGGCGTGTCATTGCCAGGTGTTTTGGGGTTGGTTTGCGCCAGCATGACCGTCAACGAACCCGCGTCCTCGTCCCAGATTTCAGTAGCTGTGACGGTCGGCGTGCCGGGCTGGCTGTACCAACGCCGGAAGCTGGTGAGATCTTCGCCACTCGCCTCTTCAAAACACGCATAGAAATGCTCAATCGTTGTCGCTTCACCATCGTGGCGATCGAAATAGATCTGCATCCCTTTGGCAAAGGCCTCATCACCGATGAGGGTCTTGAGCATGCGAATAATCTCGGCACCCTTCTCATACACCGTGGCGGTGTAGAGATTATCGATGCTGGCATAGCTGTCAGGCCGCACCTGGTGCGCGAGGGGGCCGGCATCTTCTGCGAATTGCCGGGCGCGAAGTCGGATCACGTCCTTGATGCGTTGGACGGGGCGCGAGCGCATATCGGCGCTGAACTCCTGATCGCGGAAGACGGTCAATCCTTCCTTTAGGCAGAGCTGGAACCAGTCGCGGCAGGTGATCCGGTTGCCGGTCCAGTTGTGAAAGTACTCGTGTCCGACAATGCTTTCGATCGCTTCGAAATCGGCATCCGTCGCGGTCGCTTCATCAGCGAGGACATAGGCGGAATTGAAGATATTGAGGCCCTTGTTTTCCATCGCTCCGAAATTGAAATCGCGCACAGCAACAATGTTGAACACGCCAAGATCATATTCGCGGGCGAACACGTTCTCGTCCCAGACCATGGACGCTTTCAGGCTCTCCATTGCCCAGGCGGCGCGGTCACCATCGCCTTTGTCGACATGCACTGCCAGATCAACCTTGGCGCCGTTCATCGTTGTGAATGTGTCGCGATAAATATCGTAATCACCGGCGCATAACGCAAAGAGATAGGAAGGCTTCGGGTGAGGATCATCCCATTCCGCAAAATGACGAGCCTCGCCAAGATCGCCGCTTTCGCCGGGCGTACCGTTAGACAAAAGGATCGGGTACTTGGCTTTGTCGGCTTCGATGCGCACCTTGAACCGGCTCATCACATCCGGGCGGTCGGGCCAGTAGGTGATGCGGCGAAAGCCGACACTTTCGCATTGGGTGCAGAAACGATCCCCTGAAATATACAGACCTGAAAGTGCCGTATTGGCTGACGGATCGATGGTAACCAGCGTCTCGAGCGTAAACGAGTCCGGCGCATCCAACACAGTAAGGGTCTCGTCAGTCAGTGTGTAACCGCCTTTGTCGAGCACGTCGCCGTCGACCTTGATCCACTCGAGTTGGACCTGCACCCCGTCGAGGATCAGATCGCCCGCGTTGAGGCGGCGCACCTGCATAACCGTGCGGACCTTGGTGGCGCTTGGCTCCAGATCGAAAACCATCTCAACCTGGTCAATCGCAAACGGATAGGGCGTGTAATCAGCCAGCTTGATTTGTATGGGGGTTTCGGTGCGCATCTGAGGGCCTTTCTGCTCCGGGTCCATTCCATTTAGACATCCGATCAGTGCTTGCAATCCAGACAAGGCAAAGCTCTGCATTTTTCGCAGCGAAAGCCTACCGTGGCGTCACGGGTTTCCGCGCACGTCAACCGCGCTATTGTCATAGACATAGAAATTGACAGGGAGGCCGGCTGGCCATGAATTTTGACTTCTCCGATGATCAAAAATTCCTCGGGAATGAAGCGCGAAAATTCCTTGATGGGGAATGCACGACGCAACATGTCCGCGAGGTCTTGAACGATGACTCCAAAAGTCATCACGAAGGTGTCTGGCAAAAGGTCAAGGAAATGGGCTGGCTCGGCACCGCCATTCCCGAGGAGCATGGCGGCCTCGGGCTCGGTGCTCTGGAACTTTGCGTGCTGGCCGAAGAGATGGGTCGCGCCCTGGCACCGGTGCCGTTTGCAAGCACGGTCTATTTCTTTGCCGAGGGCCTGATGATCGCCGGCAGCGATGCGCAGAAAAGCGCGGTTCTTCCCGGCGTGGCAAGCGGCGACGTGATTGGCTGTTATGCGGCAAGCGAAGGCCCGGGCAATCCAGATCCGGCCAAGCTGACGGTCTCTTTTGATGGCAGCAAGGTTTCTGGCACCAAAGTGCCGGTGACCGATGGTGACATTGCCACGCACGCGATTGTGCTGGCGAAGGAAGGTAGCGGTGCCAGCCTTGTACTTGTCGACCTGAATGGTCCGGGTGTGACACGCAAATCTGTCCAGACGCTGGAACCGACCCGAAGCCATGCCGAGATCACGTTTGACGGTGCCGCCGGAGAACGCCTTGGCGATGCGGGCGCAGGTGGGGACCTCCACGATGCCATCCTGAACCGCGCGGCCGTCCTGCTCTCTTTCGAGCAGCTTGGTGGCGCAACACGCTGTCTGGAAATGGCAACCGACTATGCCAAGGAGCGCTACGCCTTTGGCCGTCCGATTGGCGGCAATCAGGCGATCA
>JANSXJ010000528.1 GCA_024743015.1 Hyphomonas sp.
ATCGAGCTTTTCAATCTGGTCGTTGAACTTGAAGCGTTCGAAAATGGCGCGAGCGGTGGGCGAGAAACCGTTGATGTAAGACACAAGGTTTGGAGCGATGTTATCCGAGTCACCAAGAAGGCGTTCGAACGTGAACGGGCTAGTATTGTAGAGTGGATGATTTCTATCCGGATCGGCGGCGCGTCCAAGCAGGCGGTGAACAGCGTTCTCCGGAAGATCTTGGGCGGAAATCTTCTTGTACTCTTCCAGGACTTTGTCCTTGGTTTTTTCTAAAACGCAGTCTAGGCGACGCAGCACTACAATAGGAAGCATAACGAGCCGGTATTGCGGCGGCCTGTATGGGCCTCGCAGTCTGTTTGCTATATCCCAGATCGTTCCCTTCAGCTCTTCATGTGTTTGCGTATTCATTCTCGCAAAATACCTATCTCATAGTTGCGCTGCGTTTCGCGGTTCAAGGCTACGTAGAATCTATGGGGCTTTGCACGTCAAGTGTGGTGGCGTTCGACTGGTGGCTTGAATGGTCAATCGAAGCATTCTGACCAATGTGCCTGTTATCCACTGGAGCTATCTAGCTGCTCAGGTAGCGACACGCGCCAATAGTCATCCGCCGCCTGGTCTGCAATAAGTTGATCGAACTGGCTTACAAATCCGTCCGGCGGTTTTTCAATTTGCTCAAGCCGGCGCAGATCAGCCTCTAGGACAGCTGCGAGTGACCGGTAGTCAGCCAGCCTGAAATGTCGTGCGGATCAGCGGGTGCTAACCACGCGCCACCACATTTCCTCTTTCATCGACAACGCAGATCGAAACCTCTTTGAGAGACAGGTAGAGTCCGGCATAATTCTTCATGGTCGTTTGAATTGCCCCGAGTTTGTCGGAGACCATCAACTTAAGTAAGGATGATGGTTATGACAAAAAGCAAAATGGCAAATCGCTACTCGCCTGAGGTCCGCGCACGGGCGGTTCGAATGGTGTTCGAGCATCAAGGCTCATACGAAACGCAGGCTGGCGCGATCGCAGCCATTGCCCCCAAGATTGGCTGTATTCCCCAGACCTTGAGCGGATGGGTCAAGCAGGCCGAGAAAGACAGTGGCATGCGCGACGGTGTCACGACCGAGGAGCGAGATCGGATCAAAGCTCTCGAACGTGAGGTTCGCGAGCTGCGCCAAGCCAACGAGATACTGCGCAAGGCGTCAGCGTATTTTGCACAGGCGGAACTCGACCGCCCACTGAAGCGATGATCGCCTTTATTGAAGATCAGCGCGTTGTCTACGGCGTCGAGTCGATCTGCAGGGTCCTGCCGATCGCGCCGTCGACATATTACCACCGCGTGGCGTGCCTCGCTGATCCGTCCAAAGCTTCGGCCCGTCATCAGCGGGATGCAGTGCTACGCCCGGAAATCAAACGGGTCTGGGATGAGAATTACCAGGTCTACGGGGTCCGCAAGGCGTGGCATCAGTTGAAGCGTGAGGGCTTTGAGCTGGCGCGCTGCACGGTGGAGCGACTGATGAAACAGATCGGCATCCGTGGTGCCGTGCGTGGAAAGGTGGTCAAAACAACGGTTCCTGACACGTCAGCGCCCTGTCCGCGTGACAAGGTGAACCGTGTATTCCGGGCACCAGCCCCAAATCTGCTATGGGTCAGCGACTTTACCTACGTGTCGACATGGCAGGGTTTTGTCTATGTGGCCTTCGTCATCGACACATTCGCTGATCGCATCGTCGGATGGCGGGTCTCGCGGTCTGCCAAAACAGACTTTGTCCTCGATGCTCTGGAACAGGCCCTGCATGATCGACGGCCAGTCCAGAAAAGCGGATTGGTTCATCATTCGGATCGCGGCGGGCAATATTTGTCCATTCGCTACACCGAGCGTTTGGCCGAAGCTGGCATCGAACCATCGGTCGGCAGCGTTGGTGACAGTTACGACAACGCCCTCGCTGAGACGATCAACGGCCTCTACAAAACCGAGCTGGTTCACCGCCAGGGACCGTGGCGCAACATGCAAGATCTGGAAATGGCCACCCTCGGATGGGTCGATTGGTTCAACCACAGACGCCTGCTTGGCCCCATCGGAAACATCCCGCCAGCA
>JANSXJ010000356.1 GCA_024743015.1 Hyphomonas sp.
ACATCACAATGATCCGCGGTTTGCTTTTTACAGGCGTTTATTACGTCTTGTCATTCCTCTATGTCATCGCCTCCCTCCCCTTCCTCGCTCTTCCCGGGCGTGCTCCGGTGACAGCGATCATCCGATCCTATACTCGCGCTGTGAACCATGCGCTGCACCTGATCGGCGGGATCAAAAAGGAAGTACGCGGGCGCGAGAACCTGCCTGACGGTGCCTTCATCCTGGCCCCCAAACATGCCAGCTGGGGCGACGGCTTCATGGTCTATCCGGAGGTGAAGAACCTGGCCTTTGTTACTGGCGACCATCTCGAGCGCTTCCCGCTCATTGGCGGCATTTTGCGAAAGCTTGGCGCAATCGTCATCGACACGTGCGGCGGGGGCGAGCGCAAGGCCGCATCACTGGCCGAAGGTATGAGCCGAGCCCGCGAGGATGGACGCCGCGTTCTGATCTATCCCGAAGGTCATCTGGCTCCGGTGGGATACCATTTTCGCTACAAGCCCGGTGTCTGGCATATGCAAAAAGCGATGGATGTCCCGATCGTACCGGTGGCAACGAACCTCAACTGCTTCTGGAACCAGGAAGAGATCGAGAAAACTACAGGGACCGCTGTCATTGAGTTCCTTGAGCCCATTCCTTCCGGTCTTCCGAAGGAAGAAACGCTCCGTCGCTTGACCGAAGCCGTAGAAACCCGCTCAGCCGAGTTGATCGCTGAGGCGAAGGGCACAGCGATCCAAGCCACCAAATTGCTGCCCGATCCCGACAAAGGCACAATCGCGGCTCCAGACTCTAAAACGGCGAAAACAGCTTAGATTTGTCTCGAACTCGATACCGGATCAATATCCGAATTGGGTCGGGAGCAAACGCTCACCACGTGTCCATTATTCCGTTCGTGGGTCGAGAGCGCCGCCCGGTATTCCAGCGGGCATGGATGGCTGCCATTCGGATTGATCCTGTTCGGCGACTGATGGTTTTTCAAAGCGTCTGAGCAGCATAATGACGACCAGCACGCTCAAACCAAGGAAGGCGAACGCAAACAGGCCCGATACGCCAAGGGATGTCTGCATGACACCCCCGGCGATGACAGGGCCAATCACCGAACCCAGCGCCCAGACAATGAGGAGCATCGACATCATCGGGGTCATGTCCGCATCGTTTACGCGGTCCACACCATGCGCCACACAAATGCCGTAGAACGATAGCGAGCCGGCGCCCCAGATAAAGAGAAGTGCGAACATCAGCATGGTCGATACATCGTCTCCAAACACCCAAAGCGCCAGGCAGGCGGCACCCGCCAGGAAGGCCATTCCTGCGACGACGTTTCTGCGGTCGACATGATCGGACAAACGCCCGGCTGGCCATTGGCTCAACAGGCCCCCTATATTTGCGACGCTAAAGGCGGCTCCGGCAAGCGCCAGCGCATTCGCGCCCATCCCGAGACCACCTGTGTAAATTGGCAACAATGCCAGAGTCCCGCTGTTCACCAGCCCGGCGATGAATACACCAGCACATGCAGACGGCGAAACTTTCAGTAGTCTCAAGAGCGGTAAACGCCCGCTTGCGACACGGACAGGTTCCTGCCTTCGCGTGAGGCAGACAGGCACCAAGGCCGCCGCCAGAAAGAGACCACACCAAAGGAAGTTTTTTGGATCGAGTGGCGACATGTTCAGGATTATCAATGGCCCTAAGAGCAGTGCAGCTTTTGCCGCCACATTGTAAAATCCCAAAACGTTACCGCGGTTTTCTTTGGGTGTGACCCGACCGAGCCAGGCTTCTGCAGCAGCAAACATTGCCGCAAAGGTGGCCCCTTGAACAAAACGTATCATGGCCCATCCGAACTCGGACATCCACAAGCCCTGAGAGATGGCCCCGACAGCTGTGAGCGCTGCTGCGGCGGCGAAGACCCTGATGTTCCCAAGCTCTCCGATCAGGCGTGGGGCATAGTAAGCACCAGCCATGAACCCTGCGGCGTGAAGCGCGGCAATCACTCCCACAGCATCTGAAGCCGCCCCCAACTCGGCGAGACCAACCGGAGTTACGACGCTCAAGATCCCGCCTGCCAGCTGTAGAAACCAAACCGCAAGCACCAGCGAAAGAACTGGACGCACCGTCAACATTGATCGAGCCTTATTCCAAGAAAGAGCTGGCGCGCTTTAGCGCTCAATTCGCAAAGCGCAAGCGAAATTTCTCGGAACGCTCATGGTCGGCAAGATAATCGTTCTGCGTCTGGAACATGCGCAGAGCGTCTTGATACTCACCATCAACGAAGAACTCATCTTTGAGTCGGCCCTCTTCGACAAACCCGCACCCCTGGTAGACACTCACCGCGACGGGATTCTCTGTCGAGACAACCAAGTACAACTTGTGAAGGTTGAGAACACGAAAGGCATAGTCCAATGCAGCGTTTGTTGCTGGCTTGGCATATCCTTTTCCCTGGTGCGTGGGGGCTATGATGATCTGGAACTCAGCGCGACGGTGAATGTAAGTGATCTCCACCAGCTCAACCAAACCGACAGGATCACCGTCTATTGTTTCAACGATGAACCGGCGCTCTGACTGATCATGTATGTGTTTTAGATAAAGCTCTTCGAGCTCCACGAATGATTCATAGGGCTCTTCGAACCAATATCTCATCACGCGTCGGTTATTGTTGAGGCCATGCACAAACCTCAAATCATCACGCTCTAACGCGCGCAAATGCACGCGCTTCGGCGCTCGTTCGCGGTTTTCGCCAACCGCTTCGTCATTCATCATGTTCGAAGAAAAACCCTTTCAGACTATCGCGGCGGTTTCGACGCCGACTAATTGGGATGGCCAGAATTTCGGTGGTTAATTGGGCTTGTCGTGCTCTTTTGGGTGCACGTCGCGCAGGGCCCTTTTTCTTGAGACCGCTCATACGCGTATTCCTCGATTGAACGCCGCCTGATGCGACGGGTCAGATATACACCCGAATCTCGCTATGAGCACCACAAATTTGGTCTATGGCGCGAATTATTTTCGCGCTCTTCGCATGAATTTTCTCGTTCTGAAACCACACCGGAAGCAGCGATCAAGGACCCGGCTCAAAACCTTACAGACGAGATTTCCGCATCGCGCCTAAAAGACGAATTCGGACTTTTTCTCGAAGCCCGGCAAGACGGGTGGGCAGCACTCAAACGCTTCCCGATAAGAGAACGTGTCGCCCGCACGCTTAAAGATGCGGGCCGCGCCCACACTACGTCCAGTTGCAACAACGACGCCGAGGCGACCGCCTTCAGAGAGCTGATCAAGCCAGGCCTGCGGTACCGTTTCGACCATACCTGCGACAAGGATCACATCGAACGGCCCCTGGTCCGGCAGGCCGGCACTCAACTCACCCTGAACCGCGACGGCTTCATCCATACCGATTTCTGCGAAGCGTTCCGTCATCGCATCGACCAGCGCGTCATCGTCTTCCAGCGCGATAACCGCATCCGTGATAAAGCCAAGGAGCGCCGCAGCGTAGCCGGCACCCGCGCCAATCACGAGGCTCACATCATTCGCTTGGGGCTCGAGACCGCGGAGAATCTTGCCGAGGTCGCGCGGCAGCCACATGGCGCGGCCTTCGCTGGTCTCGATCTCCAGTTCGGCATAAGCGCAGGAGCGCATGCCCTTGGGCACAAAGACTTCGCGCGGTACGTTTGAAAAAGCACTCACCACTTCCGGTGAGGTCACATCATTAACACGAACCTGTGAATCGACCATGACCTGGCGAAGATTTGCAAAGTCCATCTGTCAGCCCTTTAAGAAACTCTCTTCCAACCGCGGCAATAGCACAGGATTCCCGCGCTGCAATATGGCGATTTCGCGGATTGCACTTTACCCGATTGCAACCCGGTCATGTCGCTGCTATGCACCCCAGCTCACCAGCGAGGCTCTGTGGCGGAGTGGTGACGCAGCGGATTGCAAATCCGTGTACGCCGGTTCGATTCCGGCCGG
>JANSXJ010000023.1 GCA_024743015.1 Hyphomonas sp.
GATCAAACAGGGCGACGGCCCGATGAGGACCAAACATATTCAATACGCTCTTTTGGTGGCGATCGGTTATCTTGTCGGCTAACTCAAATACACTCGCACACACGCGAGAAACATATTGGTGCACCTCCGCTTCCCGATCCGAAAATGGATTCGCCGCGATGGGACGATGCAGTGCGACCCCAGCAATCAAAGAGGACGATTGCAGCATTGGCACAAGCGACCCATGACCCAATCCGGCTGGTATGATAAGCTCTTGGTAGGTTTGGTCTTTGTGGATCTCATCCCAAGAAATAAAGTCCTTATCGCGGATTGCGTGACCTACTTTCATTTTTGGGATTGCCAGCACTCTGGGATTTATGTGCTGATAGTCATGCTCTTTGCCCGTAAGTGCATCGTCGAGTTCATTGGAAAATGCTGATCGCAAAAGTGCCCGGTGTCCATTGATCACTGCACCGTCCGCCACCATCAGCTGCGCAACTGGAGCGTCACATAATGCTGCGAACTGAGTGAGCGCGGGTTCTAGCGCTGCTTCATCGAACAACGAATCTAGAAAATGTGCTTTCAGTGTTGAAAGATCCGCTTCCAAATGGTCCTCCCCCCCCAAAAACACTATGATGCTCACTAAATTGCACTTGGGTCAACATTTCTGAATCGAGTATTATTTAAGACGGCGCCCGAGCGGCAATACGAACTAGCGAACAAACATTGCTCTATCCCAAAATGGAATTCCACAAACGAAGGTAATCGAGGCTTTGCAACTTCTCTTTTAGCGCAAGTGACGGTGAAGTTTGCACGCAACAGCTAAAAGAACTCACGAAATGAATTTGCGTCACCCAAATGGGGTATGACGAACTCAATTTGCTCAACGAGAGTGCCTTACTCCAGTTTAGGTATTTTTTCTCCAAGCTAAATAGCGGGGATTCTTGCTGATCAAAATTTATAAAAGTGATTCAGATGGTGGGACATTTCATTTTCAAAGTTTTGATGATCATCGGTGTGGTTTGGACCCTCCTTTCGGGAGCGACGACCGCACAAACTGACAGCGGCGACCACGCCGCTTTGATCATAACTTTTGATTATGAAGAGGCCGTCGACGCCAGTCTCGTTCTCAAAAACACACTATCCGATGGATCGCTTATCGAGCGTTCTTTGTCTGATGCTGACGTAAACACCGTCTTGCATTTGAAAAATCGGGATGAGGAAGGTTTAAAGGCAGGCCTCGATCAATTCGCAGCTTTTTTGGACGAGAGTCACAACACGATTGTGTACTACAGCGGGCACGCGATTCAGGTCGATGGTGAAAATTACCTGATTGGCGCGGATGGAGTCTCCTCATACTCACTTACAGAACTACTGACCTTTTTGAGGCAGCGATCTAAGAGTGTAATTTTCATTCTCGATGCGTGCAGAAATAACCCATTTTCTGACCCGAATCCTCCAACAATTGAGCGCGCAGATGTCACCACGCGTCAACTCTCGGTGAGAGGGTTGGTGCGCACTGAGTTGGCGTCGAGCCCTAGTTCCCAGCAACTCGATGTCTCGCAAAACGTCGAGGCCGGCCTGGCGAGAGTAAATGGGCTTCGGGGTACAAATGTAATGGTCTTCTTTGCAACAGAACCTGGAAATGTCGCGATCGATAGCGGTGCGAATTATCAAGAGAATGGCCCCTTCGCGACTGCACTCGCGAAAGAGATCACCAAGCCACTTGAGCTTGAAGAGTTGTTCAGACGCGTGTCTCGGCGAGTGAACCGAACAACCGATGGCCAACAAACTCCATGGCGACAAGGCTCTCTTGAAGAGCGCGTTTACATTGCCGGAAAGGTCGCCTTCCCGATCCCGTGAGCCTCGAACGAAAGAAAGCAAAATGAAACTTGGTAATTTTTTTAAGTGTTCTGTAGCCGCGACCGCACTTATTCCCCTTTGCGGATTAAACGCAACCGCTGAGACAGAATTCACTTTCACCCCAAGAGTGTGGAACTTCACTGACAATTCTACGCAACTTACGGCATCTCAAGAAACCAATTTAGCGCTCACAAGAGAACTGCTCGAAAATTCTCCCCTGACCGCTGATGGGTCAACGATAGAAAATCTCACCGTGGGCCTGGGTAACAACGCCAAAAGCGTGAACATCAACTTGATCGGTGCCAGCTTTTCGGTCAGCAACAGCAACTTGCAAAACTGGCAGTTTACCGCGACCGCGCTTTATGGTGAGGACACGAACAAAGGAGCGACGGCGCAAAATTTCGGATTTGACCTCGTCAGTCCTCTTGGATTCACGCAGTCCAGCCTCACCACAACCAACGGAACAACATCAGTCGAAACGAAGCGGACGGATATCGAACTCACGTCGCAGCGAAGGCTGGAGTCCAACCCTCAATTTTCGTTGCTTGGAGGATTGCGTTACGAGAAGCAAGACGTCCGTATATCTGGCGACAATACCATCACGCTAGCTTCAGTGATTAGCGGGTTTGGCTCGATCTCGATGGATAGAACGGTTGCCAGCACCGAACTTACGATTGACAAAGTATCGCTACGAGCTGGTGCCGCGGCCTACGTCCCTGTTACTGACCAGCAGCGCGCCTATCTGAGCGTACAAGGTTTCGCCGCGCGTGAGGCGGCAGACGTCGGGGTGACCCGAACCTCCTTTCCTGATTCTGGTGCACCCGATACGGTCGTTCAAGCCACTAGTGACAACACGACTTGGTCGATAGGTCCGGACATCAGCGTCGGCTACATCTTCGCCCTATCGGATTCAACCGCATTGGACATTCGTTATCGAGGCATGTTCTCGTTTCCCGTCGATGACGATCTTGGAATCGCCCAGTTTGATGATCCGAGGAGCCAACATGGAATTAACATCGGTCTGTCCATCGGGTTTTAGTTGCTTGGCTTTTCCCGCTCGACGACTTTTCGACTTTACGATGCGCCACGAAACAAATGCGGCGTGCATAGCGCGCCGTAGCTTGATCGCAATCACTGCTTTGACAATGGTGGCGACGCTAGCGCCTTCGTCAAACGCACAAGCTGACGAAGAGTTAAAAGAACAGGTATGTGAGCGACATGATTCAGCAACCGGCTCTAAGATCATCGGTGGGCGAAAAACGCTCGCAGACGATTGGCCCGGAATCGCGTCGCTGCAGGTTTCATCTGTTACAATCGATCATCATTTTTGTGGGGCTGCGGCGATCAGTTCGGAATGGCTACTGACTGCAGCACATTGCGTCGAGTTTGCTCAAGAGGACGAAACTGGCACCTGGCAACAATATACCAAAAATCGCGCAGGAAATCTGGAACGTCACGGCCCCATTCAGGCCGTAGGATCGTTGAGCAATTTGCGAGGCGCGCTTCCGGACGCCAGGTACGAAGTTTCAGATATTATCATTCACCCGCGATACGAAGCGGGTAACGCTCATCGCGGACACGATATTGCCTTGATAAAGCTATCGAGACCGTGGACCGGCGAAATCGCGGTGCTGTCTACGCGCGATGCGTCGGACCTAACAGCGGACCAAAGCTCTGTTGCCTGGGTAGCCGGTTATGGTTTGACCGATGAGAGTCAAACAGTATGGGATGAGGATGATTATCCCGCCCGGTCGATTAGGGTCGCAGCTCCAACGTTAGCACTGTTGGAAACTGTCGTACCTACAGTCAGCCCACAAGTTTGTAAAACCCGTTTGCAGTCAGCGATCAATAGTATCGCGGCGATCCACCCTAGCTGGAATGAGTATTTGGACTTTTCCGTTTCGGAAGGACAGCTTTGCGCAGGAGCTCAAGATCGCGATTCCTGCCAAGGTGACAGTGGAGGTCCGCTCGTACAAATCGATAAGTTTGGTTGTCCATTCCAGGTTGGCGTGGTGAGCTGGGGAGTCGGATGTGGTCGCACTCAATCGCCGGGGGTGTACACTAGAATTTCGGCGTATTCTGAATGGATTAAACAGCATGTGGGCGAGTTGCGCTCCATACCAGCCGAACAAGTTCCCTCGGCGAAGACCGGATTATTGCAGTTAGTGGATGAAGTAGTGCTCGAATTCCGCGGTTCGCTGTTGCCGTTAGAAATGAGGATGTTGAAAGACGGTGTCGAGAGCTTCCAGTTCGAAGACGGAGAGTACGCGGAAATCGAGATAACCACCCCAATTCAGGGTAAGCTGATCCTGCTCGATTACAACTCAGACGGTGAGTTAACTCAACTTTACCCCACTAAAGGAGACGGCGTAAAATTTGATGAGTGGCCAGTTCATCAAGTCGGCGAAACTGTTCGCATTCCGAATGATCTATTTACTTTCAAATTTCGCGCTTCACCTCCGTTTGGGCGACAACACGTTGTGGCGTTGATTGTGCCTCCCGAACAAACCTTGATGATAAAGGAAAATCCGGTCTCCACTACGAAGGGGCTAATTCGAGAGAACATTGATCTCAGCGATGCAAAAATCGCTTCGCCAGCTGATTACGTACTTTCGCTTTTGCGTTCCGTTTTGGTCAATACGTCAAGCGAACCACAACGAGGTTTAGTCAGAGAGGACGGGGAGCAAACAAATGCCAAAAACTCCGGTGATGGCGAACGGTTAGCACGCCTCGGGCCAGCGCGTCATGCGCTAGGATACATCGAGTATTGTATCGATAGTCGCAGCTGTGGCGTGAAGAGTGAGTAACCAACTCGGCGAGACGCGCTAGATTGAACTAACCGGCACCGAAATTGCTGCGGAACTATTTCCGTCGATGAGAGCCAGGTATCATCCAACATCTATCTTTAGGTTACACCTACGCTCCCTAACTCACGCTGCAACTCCATTGCGCCTGTGGGTTCATATTGACGATTAGCGAAGAGTTCCCGGCAGTGGTCTAAGATTGACGTGGATACAAGATAATACCCCCTTACTCAGCCTTCACCTAAGGGTCACTGTCAGACCACTAAGAGTGGCCACCTAAGGTATGGGGGATTTGAGAGATCAACACGAATGCACTCTGTAGACCACCTATCGAACTTACCCGGAGTGGTATGACCGTTCAGGGTAATCATGTCCGGAGACAACCAAGAACTGACTAAGAGGCTACTGTGTGTCTGCTAATGAGTTTGCACTAGGTGGACGCTTGGTTGACTGGCTATGGGTGTCACTAAGGGAGTGAACTTGCTTCGCCCCCTTACCATCCACTAGAGCTCCACCGAGCGTCATGCGGGGTGGATGAATTCCGTAGGGAGGTCACCTATTCAGCGTCTCCAAGGCGGCTGTGGTGTGGCTATGGGGGCTAAAGGGGAAATTCCATCTCGCTACAAGGGGGCGATGTCGTCAGAAAACTCACGAGATGGAGGCTACAGTTCTGCTAATCGAGGTGCACTGAGGCGGACGATGGCTGACTGGCTATGGGTGTCTTGGTTGCGGAGGTAGTGCTAACAGCGACTACTTCTCCAAGTACGAGGCTTTTTGAATTGGAGGCGAATCTGGGCGATAATTCTTCCGGTTACGAGGCGTTATGAATTTCATCAAGGATCACAGTGATTGACGAGTCCGCTTTCGGCGTCATAGCGGACATTAGCCGAGCGACTGACAATCCTTGAAAGTACGCTCGCGATCTAGAGGGTATTCGCTACAAATAGAACCAGTTGGGAAATCTGCGAGCGGGCCTCGAATGTATACGCGGATTCAGACACTCTTTAATCACGCATCGATTTCCAAATATTGAAGTGTAAACAGTAGGGAATTCACACTTGCATGCGCAATCATCAGGGGCAAAGGATTGCGTTTATATGCCAAGAAGAGGCAGCCAAGAACAGAAACAAGGATGTATTCCCGGCAACGTCTCCAAATCTTGCGGTCGCACCGTCATGGTTCGACTCCATGAATGCGAGTCCGGACGCCTCGCCGATCAGCGAAACGACCACTCCAGTGGCGAGGATCAGGACAAAAGCGACGACCGTTTGAACGGGCAGAAGCCAATAGCTCTTGGCGGTTTTCAGTCGAACAACCCCAATACGTGCTAAGCTAATGCCTCGGCGGTTCATATATACGGTTAGACAGATCAGGACCATGATCAGGGACACCGGCCCTGCATACCGCCAGATCGTGAGATCAAGGAAGGCTTTCAATACAAGCGCGAGAACGGTGAAACCAATGAACTCACCCACGCCAGGTCTTTGTAGAAAGGAAGAATTTCAAGGATCCGTTGAGTCAGATTTTAATGAGATGCTGAGCAAGGTGTGCGGCGGCGCGCTTCTGGACGCACCGTGTAAGGCTTGCAACTTGCTTTGGGCCGGTCGTTCAGTTGGAAAGACAGTCCTGTATTCAATTGATTAAGCATGGCGTTGAACTCCTTTATCGTTCGTACAAGACGAACCTAAGAAGAACGAGACTTCCAATCTTGTCAGTCTGCGTCAGACTTTTGACATTTCGCGTCAAACCGATGGTAGGATCTGATTCTGCCTATTGGATCTGTTTGAACGGCAGCAGGGCGTTAAAGGCGCGGCTTTGTCTCTGATATTAAAGTGCCCGAATTATTGTATAGAAATGGGGCTATGTGCCAGATTACCTCTCTATATGTGCATAAGGTTCTCAGCCATGTCAGCGCTGGCGTTGAGACCCGTGACCTCGTGCAAGACCTAGGGCTCACCCGAGACGGCCCGGTAGACCCCAAGTTGATGGTGCCTGCGAACCAGTTTTACGACTTTTTCGCCTCCCTTGCAGCCCGTGATCCGGATGGCCTCACTCTACCGCTTCGTATTGGCGCCACCATGAAAAGCGACGAATATGGCGCTTTCGGTTTGGCCTGGAAGTCTGCCCCTGATCTGCGTGGTTCGTTCGTAAGATCAGAGCGCTATGGCCATGTTCTGGGCAGTGCCGAAACCTATTCACTCGAGCAAAGCAATGATGGCTGGTTCTTCAGTCTCGACAAGGCAGGAGATGGTCGCCTCGGCATGCTGCTTTCCAATGAAGCAAGCATGTCGGCGGTAGATGTCATCAGCAAGGAAGTCAGTACTGCGCACTTTATGCCGCTTGCTGTGTACTTTAAACACACGCCGCGCGGTGAAACCGCGATATACGAAGCGCATTTTGGATGTCCCGTCTATTTTGAAACGGATCGCGATGCGCTTCTCGTCAGTGAAGACAGTATGGACGCGCCCAACAGGCTTGGCGACGAAACCATTGCCAGTTTTTTTGACCGTCACCTCGAGCAGGAACTTGCGGCGCTCACAAATGATGAAGGGCTGGAGCAAAATGTTCGGCGAGCAGTGGCAAGCGTTCTTAGCGAAGGCGTGCCAACATTATCATCGATCGCTTCCGAACTGGGGATCGGTCCGCGGACTCTCCAAAGACGTCTCTCGGATCATGGCCACTCCTTCCAGAGCGTTGTTGATAGTGCCAGGCATGACCTCGCTCGCCAGCTGCTACGCGAAACAGCGTATAGCCTCGCCGAAATCGCGTTTTTGACCGGATTTTCAGAGCAGAGCGGGTTTACCAGAGCGTTCAAACGTTGGGCAGGAAAGACCCCTCGCTCATACAGATTGGAAACCAGCCCCGGCCAATAGCCGGAATTTGTCGCGATCTGTCAAAACTCTGACATTTGCGGGCAAGAGCCCCCGGACCATTTTTCATAACTATTGGCTTGCAGATACTGAAAAAGGAGCAAGTCAATGAACTTCCTGCGCAAAAAGAAAAACCTCACCCTTGTTCTTGGCGGTACAGGTAAAACCGGGCGCCGCGTCGCCGAACGCCTGAACGCCAAGGGACATGAGGTCCGTGTCGGGTCGCGCTCGGCTGTCCCGTCCTTCGACTGGGACAATGAGAAAAGCTGGGATGCGGCACTGAAGGATGTGACCGCGGCCTACATCACTTATGCCCCAGACCTCGCCATGCCCGGTGCCCCCGACGCGATCCAGGCCTTTGTAGAATTCGCCAAGCGGCGAGGTGTGAAGCGCCTCGTTCTTCTGTCAGGACGCGGCGAAGAGGAGGCGCAGGCGTGCGAGCGCATCGTTCAGAATGCAGGGCTAGAATGGACCATCGTCCGCGCCAGCTGGTTCAATCAGAATTTCTCTGAAGGCGCTTTCATCGACATGGTGCTCGGCGGCACAATCACGCTGCCTGCTGGCGATCAAGTCGAGCCTTTTGTGGATGTCGACGATATCGCAGATGTCGCGGTCGCCGCCTTGAGCGAAGATCATCACAATGGTCAGGTCTATGAAGTCACAGGTCCCCGTTTGATGACGATTGCCGATATCGCGGCGGACCTATCTGAAGCGACAGGGCGCGAGATTGCGTATGTCGATGTTCCGCACGAAGCATTTGTTGGCGAAGTTGAGGGTTCAGGTGCGCCAAAAGATGTCGTCTGGATGCTGGACTATCTCTTCTCCACCGTTCTCGACGGGCGCAATGCCTACCTCTGCGACGGCGTTCAGCGCGCGCTTGGTCGTCCGCCCAAGGATTTTGCTGACTATGCCCGCGATGTCGCCGCCACAGGAGCGTGGAAGGCGGCGGCATAGAGCCTCATCAACAACCGTCCCAGGGCGATCACCCCCCTTGGACGCTCCACTCAAACTTCTCAATCATTACCGGGACACGAAACCATGACCTATGAATGGACACTTTACTTTTGCCTCTTTCTAGCGCTCTGGAGCGCTGTGATCGGAGGTGTGTTTTCAGCCTTCTCTGAATTTGTGATGTCAGGGCTGCTGCGAACGGCACCGGCTGGCGGCATCGAAGCGATGCAACACATCAACCGTACAGTGATCAAAACCCAGTTCGTTGCAGGGATTCTCTCCATCGCACTCTTTTCAGTCCTGTTTGCGCTTTACAGCACAACAATCTTCGAAGGTGCCGCTCTTATGACGCTGATCCTCGCCCCAATCGTGTACCTGCCAACGGTCTTCTTCATTACCATCTTTGGCAATGTTCCGATGAACAACAAGCTTGAACGTCTCGATCACACGAGCTCGGAGGCGGCAGCCTACTGGGTGAAATATGGCCGTGACTGGACCCGCTTGAATCATATTCGCACGCTCGGCAGTGTTTTGACTGCTGGTCTTTACATCATCGCTGCGATCACCCTCATCACAAGTGGTCAGGTGTAGTCATGGCGATCAAACATTTCTTGCTTCCAGGCCTGGTGGGCATTCTGAGCATCTTAATATTTGCAGCAAGCCCGATGGCCTTGGCTCAACCTGTCAATCCTTCTGCAGCCACGATCGATACATCGGACGCAGATCGCTTCGCGGCTCTGTTCGAAGAAACGGACGGAGCACCGACTGCCATGCAACTTGAGGTCGAATACCTGGCGAATTCTGGGCCAGGTCTGGCGCTAATGGCGCAAACCCGGTTCCGAGGAGCAGAACAACTTGCTGGTGCAATCGAAGCTGATCCAGGAAAGTATGATCGTGCCATCAGTGTTTGCTTGCCTTTGGCGAAGTCGGCGCAAGACGATCTGCGGGCGACCTATGCCAAGCTTCACGAGCTTCTGCCGGAATATGACTTACCTCAAGTCTATGCTGTGTTTGGCGCTGGGACATCTGCAGGCACCGCTGCTCCAGGAGTTCAGGTGCTCGGACTGGAGGTGATCTGCGCTGTCAAATACACCGACGACGAAATCAATGAAACATTCCGCTACTTCTTTGCTCATGAAAGCGTGCACGCGTTTCAGGGTATGCCGAGTGAACGCGTTATCGCCATAGACCCGCTTCTCGTGGCATCGATCTACGAAGGCATGGCAGACTATATCGCTATGACCATAACCGGCCATGCTCCGGACGTAGCGCGCGACGAGTGGGCTAGAGAAAACAGCGATATGGTGTGGTCTCAGTTTGCAGCAGATCGAAAAGTGCTACAGGAAAGCGCCGCGCGTGGAGAAACGCTCGCGACTCTGTCTCCGGTGGCGCGCGACGCATTTCGACGGTGGCATTTCAATGCCGGGATCGCTCCGTCAGGCTGGCCCGATGAAGCCGGCTACTGGATCGGTCGTCAGATCGTCACAGCCTATGTGGAGCGATCCGCTAACAAGGATTTGGCCATCCGCGAACTGTTAAACCTACAGAACCCCATTGAAGTGCTTCAAGCTTCGGGCCTCGCCGCTCGTCTCAACACTCGTTCGAATACCGAGGAGAATTCCAATGATTAGAGCATTGGTGCTGTCACTTGTAACGCTGACCGCGGTGGTCGCATGGAACCTATTCGTCTTCTTCGCGACCAGCGGAGGATGGTTCAAACCACCGATCGTAAAGTCGTACTCATCGCAGGCATTTTCTCTCGCCGTAGAAGAAACAGTTGTCACCGAACACACCGGCAATCTCGGTATGATCCTGATCGAAGGAGGCGAAGTGGCTGAACGTTATTTCATGTCTACTGGGAAACCCGTTAATGGAGCGTCTGTTTACCAAGTCGCATCGCTGGGCAAATGGATCACTGCCTGGGGTGTGATGGTGCTGGTCGAAGAGGGGGCAATCAATCTGGATACGCCAATCTCCGACTATCTCACCCGCTGGCAGCTACCTGAGAGTGAATTCGACCCGTCCGGTGTTACGGTTCGCCGCTTGCTCAGCCACACCGCCGGACTAGCGGATGGTCTTGGCTATGATGGATTTGAGCGCTCGGAGGCAGTTCAACCTCTTGAAGCGTCGCTGACGCGGGCGCTTGACGCCGCGCCCGGCAATTCAGGCATGGTCAAGCTTGGCGCAGAGCCCGGTAGTGAATGGAATTACTCAGGTGGCGGATACACAATCCTGCAATTGTTGATCGAGGAAGTCTCTGGGCAGTCTTTCTCTCAATTCATGTCGGAGCGCGTATTCGCGCCGCTCGGAATGGAGCGCACTACCTTCAATCATGAAGAGGCGATTGGGCTCGGGCTTGTGCAGAATTTTGACCTGAACGGTGATACTGAACCTTTTCGCTGGTATTCCGCTCTTGCTGCCACATCGCTCTTCACCACGGCTGATGATCTCACCCATTTCATCAAGGCGCAGGCAACGCCAAGTGCTCAATCCGTCCTGTCGGACCAGTCGCTCGCATTGATACGTACGCCGCACGCCTCACAAATGGGCGCAGACATCTGGGGACTCGGGGCCATGCTCTACGCCCCAAATAATAGCGGCGGATACATCATTGGCCATGACGGGAACAATGGACCGGCCATCAATACGGTCGCCCGCTTTGACCCTGCGACTGGAGACGGGATCGTTATCCTGTCAACCGGAAGCGAAATGCTTGCGACCGAAATTGCGGGAGAGTGGGTGTTCTGGAAGACAGGCAATATCGACAGCCTTATGTTCCTGATGTTGTTTGAAGGCATGCTTATGTGGATGGCCCTGGGATCTCTGATCATCGTGGTCTTCGCTATCGCCGTTGGCTGGAGAAAACGAAAGCCGCAGCCTATTTGATCAGTAGACCAAACAGTCTTGCGCATTGATTATCCAGATTTTGTGACGTGATCAGTCAAAACTTCGACGCTTAGAGGCAAGATAAGACATCACGTTTTTCGTATCTTTTGGCTTGAGCGCAAAGCTCGATTTTAAATCCAGAGGAAACCCAATTATGATTGACACAAAAGTAAAAGCGCAAACCATTGAAGCGCTTGATGCAGAACTGAATGAAGCCATTCTCAACGGCAAAGTACTTGAAGCCTTCGAAAGCTATTATGCCGAGGACGTGGTGATGCAGGAAAACGATGCTGAACCGACTATTGGGAAGTCAGCAAACCGCATTCGCGAGCAAGAGTTCTTCGGTGCCATAACAAACTTTCGCGGCGCAGAAGTGCTTGCAACTGGCTCAGGAGAGAACGTGACTTTTTCCCATTGGGTATTTGATTTCACGCACAGAGATTGGGGAGAGCGCAAGTATCGTCAGGTCGCGGTCCGCACATGGAAAGACGGAAAGATCGTTCGAGAAGTCTTTCACTACGGATAAACAGATTTTGCCCGGATCTAGTGACAGCAATGCTCTGGATCCGGAGCAGACAAACTGTGCATGAAAGTGCTGCTCATGACTGAATACCCATCTCTCTTTTTGTCTCATGGCGCGCCGACGCTTTTAATCGAGAATAGTCCAGCGCGGCGCTATTTGAGTGGCTTAGGTAAACAGTTAGGCGCTCCCAAAGCCATTCTCGTTATATCCGCTCACCATTACAGTCGCGGGGACAGCGTCGCCGTGACCTCAGGTGTGGCACCAGAAACAATCTATGACTTCTCGGGGTTTCCAGAAGCACTTTATCAAGTCACTTACCCAGCGCCTGGCGATCCCGAATTTGCAGCCCAAATTATATCTCGCCTAAAGGCGGCAGGCTTTATCGCTGTCGCTGAAGCGAAGCGAGGTTTTGACCATGGTGCCTGGGTGCCGTTGCATCTGATGTATCCAGACGCCGATATCCCAGTCATTCAGATTTCCATCAACATGCAACAGTCGCCTCAATGGCATTACGATCTCGGGCGAGTGCTCGCAACATTTCGGCACGAAGGAATTCTGATTGTCGGATCAGGAGGAGCAACGCACAATTTGCGGGCGTTTTTCAAAGGCGAATACGAACTGGATGCCGAAAGCCCGGAATGGGTGACGACATTTGCCGACTGGCTTTCAGAACGAATAGAGGCTGGTGATGTCCCAGCGGTTCTGGACGCGGTTGAGTCCGGCCCTGGTGGGCATAGAAATCATCCGTCCATGGATCATATCTTGCCGCTCTTCGTAGCTATGGGCGCCGGGGGTGAACAAGCGAAAGGTAGCCGGCTACATAAGAGTTCGACCTATGGCGTGCTCGCCATGGACGCTTACGCTTTCAGCGAAAATTGACCAGAGAACCAAAGAGACCCGTTGCGCGCCGCTCTGACTATTTCGAAGAAATAAACTCAGGCATTCTGCTGGTAATGTGCTCTGCAAAGGCGGTCACGGCAGGTGGTGTCCCGCGGCGAGTTGGTTGCAAGAGGCTGAGCGTTGCTTCTCCGGACGTCCATTCTGGTAGAACGCCAACAAGGCGACCGATTTTGACGTCGTTTTCGCACACATAGGCTGGAAGCGACACCACGCCCAAGCCCGCTGCGCAGGCTTCTTTGAGCGTCACCATGTCGTCGCTGCTCAGCCTGGGAATGAATTGAATGAGTTTGGAGGTTTCCCGATGAGAATGGAGCTTCCATTGACCTACATCGTTGCGCCATCCGAGACAGAGGCCGCTATGATCTTTCAAGTCGTCAGGCGTAACAGGTTCGCCGAATTCATCCACGTAACGAACAGAGGCGAACAACCGCCATTCGACATTTGCAATTCGCTTCTGGATAAGGCTGGAATCTGGCAGATTTTCCACATGCCCTCTGATTGCGAGATCCAGGCCTGCGTCGATGAGATTGACGAGTTCATTCGTTACGAACTGTCCGATCTCTACTTTTGGGTGCATGCGGAGGAAATCGGATACGAGCGCTTCAAGCGCAAACTGCGCGACGCCGGGAGAGCATGATATACGGACCTTTCCCGTTAGCGCTTCGCTTCGCTGTTTGATCGCGGCTTCCGCCGCCTGCACCTCCTCCATGACGGCCTTGGCGTGACGGAAGAATTCGATGCCCGCATCAGTGATGGCGAATTGGCGGGAGGTTCGCTGGAGGAGCCGCGTTCCCAGCCGCGTTTCCAGCTGCTGAATGTGGCGACTGATACGGGACTTCGGGATACCCAGCGCGCGTCCCGCGGGTGCAAATCCCCGCTGCTCCACCACATGAAAGAAGTAGGCGTAATCGTTCAAATCGATTGTGGAATCCTGGAACATGGTTCCATTTATAGAACGATAAGTCCTATGTACAAGAATTTCGTTCCCATCGTTCTGGCAGTACATCCTTAACTCGTAAAGAGGAGAGGACGCATGTCGCACATTTCATCGGTCAGAGATCAGAAATATTACACCTCGGAACTGACTCCTTTCTTTAGAGAGCCGAGCATCGTTTGGGGTGGGTTTGAAGCACTCTCATTTGACCGCTGCGCTTTTGCAGTACCCATCAGGCACAACCTCACAAGCCTGTACCGAGCGGCAACAGAGCATTCCCTTATGACGCGCTCGCGCATCGACTTGGCGGGGAGAGTACGCCGTGTGGTCGCCGACACTCTTAGTGACGGGGTGCCCACTCTATCCGCCGTCGCCTCGGAAATGGGGCTTGGGCCACGAACCTTGCAGCGACGACTCTCCGACAGCGGACAATCTTTTCAGGGCATCGTGGATCTGGCTCGCAAACGGCTCGCGCTAAGACTGCTGAGAGAGACAGAGCTTAGTCTCGCCGAAATCGCATTTTTGACAGGGTTCTCAGAGCAGAGCGGCTTCACCCGCGCGTTCAAACGCTGGGCCGGACAAACGCCGCGTTCATACAGACTCGCAACCAGCTCGGTTGGGAAATCGGGATCTGAGGCGAGCGGTCGATATTCTGGCGGTTCAGAAAAAGAGCGCAATGAAGCTCACTCCAATCAACTCTCTTAATCAAACGAAAGAAAGGCAACCCAAATGCCCTATGACTTATGCAATCTAAACGAACAGACTGAGCAAAAAGAACTTACGCAAGTTCAAGGCAAACCATTTGCGATCGGCGCAGGGTTTGACGCGTTAAGTTTCAAGCACACCATGTATGCGGGAGCCATGGACCCCTTAATCATGGTGGATCACTTCACCATGACAACCCCCACATTTGGGCCTCACGCCCATGCGGGTCTGTCGGCTGTATCAATTCTGTTTGAGGATAGCGAAGGCATCTTCAACAACAAAGACAGCCTCGGAAATGACATCGATTTAATGCCGGGAGATCTCTACTGGCTGAAAGCGGGTCGAGGCGCTGTCCATGATGAAAAACCCCGGGAAGATGCACGAACTCACGCGCTGCAGGTCTTCGTAAACCTTCCCGCGCGCATGAAATATGACGCACCGGATTCTCTGCATGTAAAAAAGGCCGACATGCCTGTGATTGTTGGCCAAGGGTATCGCGTTCGCCTAGTGCTAGGCGAAAGCAATGGGATTAAAGGTGCCAAATCTCCCGCACTCCCAATGACCATTGTGGATGTAGATCTCGAAGCTGGCGGTTCATTCGAGCATCAAGTGCCAAGCGGACAATCTGCCTGGATATTGGGGGTCGACGGCGCAATTGCCATCCGAGACGGCGATGCGACGGCAGATCTCAAATCCGGTGGGTCGGTACCGATCCAAGCCCAGGATCAAACGCAAGATTTGATCATTTCCGGAAATTCAAAAGCGCACTTCGTCATTCTTCAAGCCGAGCCTTTGCGGGAACCGTTTGTCCAACGCGGTCCCTTCGCGATGACCACCGAAGCGGAAGTTGAAGCCATGTTTGCCGCACATGCTGAAGACGAACTTGGATCAATCGATGACCTCTAACTCGAATTTCAGCGTCTCAACCAATCAAAAGGAGTGAACCATGACGCATTACAACCCTGAACCCCTGACCGCGGAGAACGCGGCCCTTGTCCTGATAGATCATCAGGTCGGGCTTATGACCGGCATTCGCGATTACTCGATTGCTGAGCTAAAACATAATGTGGTTGGCCTTGCTAAAGCCGCGAGCGCCCTCGATATACCAATCGTGACAACCACCACCTCGGCGGAGACGCTTTGGGGGCCTGCTTTTCCAGAGCTGCAAGCAGCTCTTCCCGATCAAACATTCATCGATCGCACAACCGTGAACGCTTGGGACGATCCTCGCGTCGAAGCGGCGATACGGGCGACGGGACGAAAGAAACTGATCTTTGCGGGAATCTCCCTCGAAGTTTGCGCTGCTTTCCCCGCGATGCGAGCGGTGCGTGAAGGCTTCGAGGCCTATGTGGCCGTGGACGCAAGCGGTAACTTCAATTCGACAAAACGGGAAACCGGTATGGCGCGTCTTGTTCAAAGCGGCGTTGTGATCGCCGACGGGGCCAGTCTCATGATCGAGATCCTCGCTGACAATGCTTCACCAAGAGCCATGGAAGTCTACTCAGCACTCGCCATGGATTGGTCGATCTTGGTTGACCAGGTCCGAACCAGCGCCATGGAGCAAGCAGGTTCAAGCTAGCCTTTCGGTGCGCGTGTAGGGGGTGAGCGAACGCACCCCCTACACACTCCCAGATCAGCAATCAAAGAAGAAACGATTATGACTATGACATCAAACATCCCAATTGATCAGAGCGCACCGCCGCCAAGACACAAGATGGCGGCACTGACCTTCATCGGTCTGCTGGCTCCAGTCTACTTCATACCCCAACTGCTGTCACAGTTACTTCCCGGACAAACACTCAATGTGACAATCATGGCCGTAGGAATAATCGTTGCCTTGATGAACTATGCGATAATGCCGGTTTTAAAGTTGGTCTTTCGTGGATGGATAAAACCAACATCATGAACATAACGGATTCCGCCTTAAATAACTGGTTATGAGCGACCTAAATTCGCCCAATACAGGACACTCAGCTAATGTCCGCTTCTGACCCAAAGCAGACCTTCGTGGTCGCCGAAATCACTGACCAATTCATTGCTGACGGCCATCCGGTGCTCGCTCGCGTGGTTCATAGACATGCTCCGGAACCTCACCCAGGAATGGCCACGCGTCTTCAATCGTTCGCAGCAATGCCCCTAGGTCCACGCCACCTGCCCCGTAGTTGTCAGTGATACTTTGGGCGCTGTGTCCCATAATCGCCTTCAAGTGGTACTCAGGGGCCTGCGAGACACGTATCGCCTCGGTCAGCGAGTGCCGAAAGCTGTAAGACACCAGTCGGGGTGACTTTGGGACGCCTGCTTCGCGGATCGCCTTGTTGAGGCGTTGAGATAGATTGGAGGTCGCCCGCAGTGTCTTAGGGAACAGAGGGGTATCAGCCTCGCAGACAACCGGCATAACTTGTCGAAGCGCTCCACGTGCTTCCTGCGTGAGCGGCACTCGTCTCTCGCTTTCCTTCGTCTTGATACGTCGTACGGCATTCGCTCTGATCCACACATGTGGAACGGGGGCGGACAGAAATACATCGCTAGAAATCAGACCTGCGATCTCCAAGGGTCTACACCCGGTCTCCCGAAGAAGTACCAATAGAACCCGAATGTTGGGGTCTATGGAATTGCTCTGAAGATACCGATTGATGAGGCCGAGGTGCTCTCGGCTGAATGGCAGGCGTTTGTGAGACTCTTTGCCTCCACCGGCCATGCGTGGAAGCTCCAAGCCTGACCACGGATTGCGAACTTCCAGGTCGTGATGGTCAATTGCGAACGTGAACACCGCTCTCAACGAAGACAGTCTGCGCCTAACGGTGGTCTGCCCCATCGTTCCTTTGTGAGCCAGGTGCTTGAGAAACTCCCTTGCAGTCGCTCTGGTGACGTCCGCAATGTTCTGTTGGTCAGGCCCTAGGAACTCTCTGAGCTGCTTCAGTGCCACCTCTTCGGCCTTCTTAAGCGTCCCACCATGTCTGTGCTCAGCATAGTCGTCTGTTGCGCGCTGTATGGTTAGGGGAGCCTCAACTCGCTTCCCTGCCTTAACCGTCATGATCTTTGCTCGGTCGAGGGGTTCTAGATCATCTAGCTCCAACTCGCGGTGGGGCATTCGGTGGAGACCCACTGCACGCTCTGCCTTCGCAATTGTTTCGTGCAGCCACTCATCGTAGTCGCTATCGTGCCCTGGGTCAGCTCTGCGTCCGGCATCATCGGGCCTCAAGTACTTGTTGTCCCTGGCCCACGCCTCCGCGATCAATGAAAGTTCATATGGGTCCGTGTTTCGAAGCGACTGTTGCTCTGCGGCGGCGAGCAGGCGGTCTGTGTCTCGATCTATGCGTCCGACCATAGCCACCGCGAGCATCTCTTGGCCCACTTTGAGCCCTAGAGAATGAACGATTTCGCTCTTACCGCCGAAATACGGACGAAGCGGCATTGGAATCTTCCTGCGATACCGCAAGCGCCCTCCGCGTGCCTGTAGGTGTTTGATGTTCATTTTCATGCTGTTAGTCTCCCCCGCTCAGGGGTGTCTAGCCCCTCAAACAAGAATGCCCCTGTAAGACTCCAGAGAGCCCGTACAGAGGCATTTGTGGTTTCAAGCTAGTTGGTGACCGTCGAAGAGAAACGACTCTCCAGCGACTCCTGAGAGTTTCTCACGATGTTAGTGGCTTTGTGCTCTCTCATCGCGACCATTTGGGAGACATCTTGCAGTAAAACATCTGCTCGATGCCCCTCAAGCTCGGCCAAAAGAATCATCCCCTGGTGGTCATTGTCCGCCTCAAGGCGTGCATAGAGCAGCTCGATGAGGTTGGCGGTGGAGAGCGCAGGAGCGGTAAAGTGTGTCATTGGTGTACCTTTCCAGTGTATCAGTTTGACGCCGAAACCCTTGAAAACACTGCAGATACTGTAAGTTCTGGTGCCCCCACACGGACTCGAACCGCGGACCTACTGATTACAAATCAGTTGCTCTACCAGCTGAGCTATAGGGGCACTGGCGGCTCCTTTATCTTGCGCCTCGAC
>JANSXJ010000382.1 GCA_024743015.1 Hyphomonas sp.
GGTGAAGACGAAAGCCGTGGGGCGGTTGACCAGGCGGTCGGCATCTATGTTGATGGCGTTTACATTGGCCGGTCCGTGGGATCGCTTTTTGATGTAGTCGATCTCGAATCTATCGAAGTGCTGCGTGGCCCGCAAGGCACCCTTTATGGCCGCAACACGATTGGCGGCGCGATCAAGCTGAGCTCGGTGAAGCCGCAGTTCGAGAATAGCGGTCGCTTCGGCGCTACGTTCGGGAATTTTGATCGCCGGGAATTCAAAGCGACCGGGAATATCAAGATCAGCGATCAAACTGCAGCGCGTCTCACTGCGTTTTCGCGTCAGCGAGATGGCTTCCATGATTTGAATCCAAACGGAGCACAAGCGGCCGCTGCGCGCGAAGGGGTCGGCGAGTTGGATACGCTCGCAATTCGTGGATCGCTTTATCACCAGTTCAATGATGACTGGAGTGTGCTTTTTGCTGCGGACATCACAGAAGATAATTCCGATCCGATCCCGGATTCGATCGTTCCTGGACAGGATGCAGACAACAACATTTTTACGATTGAACCAGCGCCGGGAACCACTTGCCCCGCATCGGGTGGGTTCCTGGGTTTCTCGCTTGGGTGTTTTTCGAATTACGGTTCGGAACTCACGAGCAAAGGGGTTTCCGCCCGCGTTGAGGGCGCCTTCGGCGATCTGGATTTTACCTCTATTACGGCCTTTAGAGAGCTTGAGGACGAGCTGTCGACGCGAATTGGATTCCCATATTCGCAAATGACCGACCAGGACCAATTCAGCCAGGAGTTCACCATCGGCCAGACCGGCCAAGGCGCGTTTGACTGGATTGCAGGCGTGTATTTCTTCCAGGAAGATCTACAGCTGGATACAACGTTTATTTTTCCATTCTCGATTAGTTCATCGACTGATTCGATCGCCGTCTTCGGACAGGGAACTTACGCGGTCAATGATCAGCTATCGCTCACCGGTGGTGTTCGCGCCACGAATGATGAGAAGGACTTTGACGGTTCAGGGCCAGCGGGACGCACCCGGACGGATAGTCAGGAGTTCGACAATGTCAGTTATACGATTGGGGCGGACTATCGCTTCAATGAGAATGTTCTCGGTTACGCCAAATATTCAACCGGCTTCAAGTCCGGCGGGTGGTCGCCAGACGCTTTCGACGACAACGGCATTTTCCTCCCGGTGGATGAAGAGACGCTGGATTCCTTTGAGGTCGGCGTGAAATCTGATTGGAACGATTCGGTGCGAGTGAATGTCGCTGCGTTCTTTAATCAGTATGAAGGATTGCAGATCGGTGCATCGGTTCCGGGATTAGGATTCACGCGCTTCAACGTGGATGAAACAGAGATTTCTGGCATCGAAGTTGAGGGTATTTGGCAAGTTACCGACAACTTCCAGATCAACGGAAACTACGGTCTGCTGGATGCCGAGTACACCTCGGTCACCGGAGACCAAGCGCGAGGTCTAACGAACAATCTCGCAAACCCGGTCGAAGGATGTGCAGGGGTGGATCCATCCGTCGACGCCGAGATCATCCAATGCGCTTTGGGTCTCGACCTCAAGAATGCACCGGAATTCAAACTCACGCTGGGCGCGCTTTATACGCAACCAATGTTCAATGGTGAGCTGATTTTCTCCGCAGATGCCAGCTGGGAGGATGATTCCTGGAGCCTCGTGGCGAACGCACCCGCTCATGCGTTCATCGAGATTGATACGCTCTACAATGCAAGAATGAAGTATGAAGACGATCGCGGTTGGTCTGTCGCCTTATTCGGTCGGAACCTGTCTGACGAAGCGTATTATCGAGCTTCGTCAGCGACGGCACTGACAACATATGCTTCGCCGCCATATGAGTATGGCATCGAATTTGGTGCTGAGTTCTAGTCCGTGCCGACCCGATTGAAAAAGCTTGCAGCCCCGGTCCTCGCACTGGGGCTGTTTGCGTCTTGCGAGGCGATCGAACTGCAGACTGCGCTATCGGTCACTCCTGCACCGGATCCGCTGCCTTCGCCAGTGGTGACGCAGTCCTGGCTGATGGCGACCGCGAGCGTTTCAGACCTTGATCGAACCGCGCAGTTCTTTCGCGAGATTGGTGGCTATGAGACTCTATATCAGGGGCCGCTTGACCGTGCTGAGGTCGAAGCGCTCGGTTTGCCGGAAGCTGCATCAGGAGAGGTGCTCACATTACGGGCGCAGGGGAGCGATGCGGGCTATGTCCGCTTGATCCGGTTCGACAATGTAGGACGCAAGGTGCCGACCCGGCCGGGCGCGCGCGCCTGGGATACAGGGTGCATCTGGTCCTTTATGGTACGGGCCAATGACCTGGAAGCGATCTATGACGATGCCATCGCCATGGGGTGGGGCACGGAAACCCCAATCGCGCCGCTGAGTTTCAACGGATCGGAACTGAAGATTGTTGTCTTCAAAGGGCCGGACGGATTGCAGGTGCAGGCTTACGAGCGTCTCAATCGCCCCCCGCCGGAAGGCTTCACCCCATTTGAGCGACTGAGCCGCCCGTTCAACATCATGCAGATGACGCGAGATCGTGAAGCCGTGCGCGTGTTGATGGAGGATGTGCTGGGATTCAACCGGTTCTGGTATGGTGCGCCCTATACGGATGAGGAACCGGTTCTGATGCCGCTTGGTATTCCGCAGAACCTGACCACCAGCGTTCCTTACAAAGCCGGGATCTTTTCGCCGCAAACACAGTCCCTTTATGGCCGGATGGAGTATATCGAAATCGATGGCCTGGACGGGTTCGACTATGCAGATCGCTGCCGAGCGCCGAATCTCGGCTGGTTGTCGTTGACCTATCCGGTTGCGTCGGTTGCTGATGCAAAAGAACTGATTGAGGCGCGCGGCTGGGATATAGAGACCGAGCCATACGACACGAACCGACCGTCCTACGGTGAGATGAAAGTCTTTGCGATCAAAGCGCCGGACGGGGCCACAATAGAGTTTGCGGAAAACCTCGCACCTTAGCCGCTGAACTTACCTGAGCGCGGGAAGCCGCGCATCGCCACCTTGCCTGCTTGTGCCCGCTTGCCTATCCATTCCCGCCATTCCGGGAAGCCGCGCATACGACCTGCACTATCGGTCACGATCAGGCCGTCTTCAGCATGGAAGACGAGCACATCGGCGAGCTTGTCCGTGCCGCGATAGTTCTGCAGCTTGTTGCCCTTGCCGCGCGACATTTCCGGTAATTCATCGAGCGGGAAGATGAGCAGCTTCTTGTTGGTTCCGATGACCGCGACATGATCGCCCTTGGCGAGGTCCACGTTCAACAGCTTGGATCCATCCGGCACACTGACAACCGACTTACCGGCTTTGCGATTAGATTCGAGTTCGCTTTCCTGGACGATGAAGCCATAGCCTGCATCTGAAGCCATGATCCGCTTTCGCGAGCCATCCAGCTTGAACATGCCGATAATCTCGACGCTGTCTTCCAGATCAATTGAAATCCGGATTGGCTCGCCATGTCCCCGCCCGCCCGGGAGCTTGTCGCAGGTCAGCGTAAAGGCTCGTCCGTCGGATGACATCAAGATGAGCTTGTCTGTGGTGTGGACTTCTTCAGAAAAGAGCAGCGTGTCACCATCCTTGAACTTCGCCGCGGCGAGGTCGAGACCATGGCCTTTCATGCCGCGGATCCAAC
>JANSXJ010000350.1 GCA_024743015.1 Hyphomonas sp.
AAGCCAGAACAACCTTAGGGTAGGCGTTCGCATAACCTTGTCCTTTGGTGTGCCTCGGAGCGATGGCCGGCCAGCCTCTGTCATACGACCTTCATGGAAGCATCATATCACGTCGATTAGCATAGATGTCTATGTTTGAAGCAGTTAACCGGCCTTTCGCCGGGTGCCCGGAACGACTGTCGCTCAAGGTGCCCATCGCGGTGCCAGCTTGTTGGGAGATCCGGTCCGAACGGTCGATGGCAACGACGATCTGTGCTCACTGATTTGCCCGGCAGCGCCGCGTAAATCGAACCGATGAACCGCGCGGGACATCTCGCGAACCGACAAAATGCCTGAAAAGGAAGACGTGATGAACGCACTTTTGACGTCCAGCTTGAGATCGCTTGCCGTGATAGCCGCACTCGCATCGACAGCATCCGCCGTGTCGGCGGAAACAACGCTTCGCATTTCCTATTCGCCCATCTCGCTTCAGTACCTTTACGAGAAGGTCGGCGCCGCGTTTGAAGAGCAGTTTCCCGATATCAACATCGAGTTTGTGCCTTCTGAGCGTTATGATGATTTGGTCCAGCAAACGTTGCGGGCTTCGATCACCGATACGCTGCCCGATGTCTCGCACCAGGGCATGAATCAGCTGCGCACCCTTGTGGATCGGGAGCTCCTGGTGCCGCTGGACCGATTCATCGCGCTTGAGAGTGATTGGGAAGACCAAGGCTATCTGGCCGCAAGCGCGGACATGTCATCCTACAATGACGCCACCTATGGCTTGCCGTTCGCCATCTCGGTGCCGGTGATTTTCTACAATGCCGAACTGGTTCGCGAGGCCGGCGGCGATCCCGACAATCTCCCTCAAAGCTGGCCCGCGATCATCGATCTGGCAGAACGGATTGATGACCTGGGCCCTATGGGGATCTGGTTCGACTATCAGGCGAGCAGCGCCTGGCCATTCCAAACGCTCGTGTTCAGCCAGGGTGGCCGCATGTTGTCGGAGGACGAGAACGTCATCGCGTTCGACGGACCGGAAGGAGAATGGGCGTTCGATCTGCTCAGACGCTTCGGCGAAGCGGGCCAGATCGATATGACCCGCCAGCAAGCGCGCCAGAGTTTCGGCGCCGGTGAACTGGGCATCTATCAGAATGCCAGCAGTCTGCTGACCCGCTTTCAGGAAGCCGCCGACGGACGGTTCGAGGTTCTGATGCAGCCGGTCCCGATGGCCGCGGGTGGCCGCTTGCCGGCTGCCGGAAACGCCGTTGCGATGCTGACCACCGAAGAGGAACGGCAGGCTGCGGCCTGGGAATACATCAAGTTCGTCACCGGCCCTATCGGCCAGAGCATCGTGGCGCAGAACACCGGCTACGTGCCTGCCAACATGGCGGCAATCGAGGGGCTGCGTGATTTCTACGCTGCCAATCCGCAGAGCCGGAATGCCGTCGATGCTCTGGGCAGCATGACGACTTGGTATGCTTTCCCGGGCGAAAACAGCGTCCGGATCACCGAGACCATCCGCGAAGGGATGCGCACGGCCATCACGCTTGAAAAAGAGCCCGGCGAAGCTCTCTCGGACTTGGCTGAACAGGTGGACGAACTGTTGCCCTAATGAGTCGTTCTATGGCTTTGCCCGCCCTTGAGACTCTTCAAGTGCGGGTCTGCCTCCGCGCAAACCCGTGTCTCAGCGGAACATGGACTGTCTTGGGTGAACTGCCTTGGATCGCCCGGCTGGCGAGGCGTTTGCTCCTGGCCGGCAATGATGAGCGGCATCATGTGATGGTTTCGTTTCTGTCATGGGTAAGCCCGATCAGAACCACCTACTTTGACGGTTGAGCGCCATCAGCTGGAATACGGCAAAGACAGGCCATAGCGCTGCAACGCGCACAAAGACTTGCAAAAGGGTATGGCGGGCCACGTGAGATTCGAACCCAGAGGCGCAGCAAGGCTTAACGGGTCGATGGATGTTTCAGCGCACCCGAATGAGCCGCTTGCTTCCGCAAAAATGGCCACGTAAGCAGCGCGTAATCACTATTTCCCGATGAGCGGAAACTTATAAGGCACTGATTTTATGGAGGAAACTGGCGCACCCGACAGGATTCGAACCTGTGACCTCTGCCTTCGGAGGGCTAGGGATTTAGTTTTCTTCTGATTTCCGGAACTATCTCGAGCATACCCTTAAGCATTGAAAAATCTGAAAAATTCTGGTTTTATAAGCAAGGTTGCCCACTCAAGGGCTTACCAGAAACTCCCCTAACTTACCATAGGCGTGCTTCCTATGTGCTTCCTGTAGATCAAATGACCCAAGACCGCCTTACCAAAACCGTAGTTGACCGGCTTGAGCCGCGCGAGAAAGACTACTTTGTGTGGTGCGCGAAGCTTTCCGGCTTTGGAGTGCGTGTTTGGCCAGAGGGCCGGAAAACTTTTGTCGTCCAATATCGGATCGGAGGGCGCGGTTCACCCACAAAACGTAAGTCTGTCGGCGTCTACGGTAAAGTCACCACTGAAGAGGCCCGCAAAGCTGCCGAAGCCTATTTGGCATCAGCGCAACTCGGGAATGATCGAATCGAAGCCGAACGCAAGGTTCGCGCGGAAATGACCGTTTCCCAGCTTTGCGACGAGTACATCGAACACGGCATGAGCCTGAAGAAGGCAAGCACCGTTGCGACCGATATCGGGCGCATCAACGGACATATTCGGCCTCTTCTCGGAAAGAAGAAGATCAGTGCCGTTAAGCGGCAGGACATCGAACGATTTCTAAATGACGTTGCGAAGGGCAAGACCGCTCAAGACAAGCGCACCGGAAAGAAAGGGCGCTCGATCATCAAAGGCGGCAAAGGCACTGCGACACGGACAGTCCGGCTTTTAGGTGGCATCTTCACCTATGCAGTGAACCAAGGTTACCTCGAAGCTAACCCACGCGCCGGTGTGAAGGTGTTCAAAGATGGAGCGAACGAACGGTTTCTTTCAAGCGACGAGATGAGCCGCTTGATGGAAACGCTGGAGCAAGCGGAGACAATAGGCTTGCCGTGGACCGTTCGTGAGGGAGCCAAGCGCAAACACCTGCCCAAGTCAGCAGAACACAAGCGCGAGATCGTTTCGCCCCACGTCACTGCGGCCATCCGGTTGCTGATCCTGACGGGGTGCCGTTTGCGTGAAATTCTAAACCTACGTTGGACAGATATCGATTTCGAGCGCGGTTTGATGATGTTGCCGGATAGCAAAACGGGACGAAAGCCTGTCCTGCTGTCCAATCCTGCCATTGTCATTCTGCAGGACCTGCCAAGGGTCGGGCAGTTCGTGATTGCTGGAAGTAATCCTGACAAGCCACGCTCCGATCTCAAGCGGCCTTGGGATCGCATCACCAGACATGCCAAACTTCAGGACGTTCGACTTCACGACCTGAGGCACACTTTTGCATCTATGGGAGCCGCACAAGGGATGAGCCTTCAAATGATCGGCGCATTACTGGGACACAAATCACCAGAGACGACGGCGCGTTATGCACATTTGACTGAAGACCCATTGCGACGCGGATTGAACCAGATTGGCGAAGCTATTGCTTCCAAGAATTAGCTTCAAGGATGCCTTCAGGCGGTTTTCCAACCGGCGGTAAAAAGAAGGCTTGCAAATCCATTCCGTAATCACCTACGCTTAACGCATCGGTCTCGCTAGACCATAGCGGCCCCTTCGGAATGGGAACACGCCGCCCCAGGACCCAGGAAATTCTAATCGCCTACAGAAGAATGGTTCTGAACGGCTGTCCTGTGTTCAACCAAAACTACATAGGCAGCCAAGGCGCAATCCCAATCCGAAGGAGCGCGAAATGCCGCACACAAATCAACTGCTGAATCCCAAACAAGCATCCGAGGAACTCAGAAAGCTTGGCCTGAGGGTAAGCCACACCACACTGGCAAAATGGAGATCGCAAGGGGGCAATCAACCGCCGCACTATGTCTTTGGGCGTGCAATCTACTATTGCCCATCTGAGCTGGAAAACTGGGTTAGCCACCGCCTTTCAAAGCGGCGGCACACATCCCAA
>JANSXJ010000431.1 GCA_024743015.1 Hyphomonas sp.
AATTCCGACGCCTCCGCCGCTTCGTCACAAATGACCCCGATAATGTCCACTAACCTAGATGGACACTATCTCCCATTAGCAACCTGCGGCAGAGCGGCGAGCCCGGACGGTTACGATCGTTTTCAACTTCGTACATTTCATTTCTCCTCAATTGGTTGTTGAAAAAACGGTTGTGGGTGCGAGAACGCGGACTTGGGCAACGTTCGCCTGAGCGTGCGCTCCGAAACGCTGAGCGCTGCCGCAATGTCCGCTGGCGCATGGTTGCCAAGTTGAATCTCGATCATCGCCCACTCAATCTGGGGACGTGACAGCTTTCGCGGACGCCCGATCTGCGCGCCGCGTTGCTGGGCTGCCAGCATTCCCGCCCGCGTTCGCTCCACGATCAAGGCGTGTTCGAGTTCGCCGAAAGCGTTGATGATCTGGTAGGCGAAGCGGCCCATGGGGGTGTGGGTGTCGATGGCTTCGGTGAGGGAGTGGAAAGCGTTGCCCCGCTGTTCGAGACCATCGAGGACCTTGAGGGCGTCCAGTAGCGAGCGGAAGGCGCGATCCATCTTCCAGATGACGAGGCGGTCGCCAGGTTCGAGGGCGTTTAGGGCGGCAGTGAATTGGGGGCGGGATTTGGCAGTGGCCGAAACGCCTTCGTCGCGGAAAATCCTGTCGCAGCCTGCGGCGGTCAGGGCGTCGATTTGCAGATTCAGATTCTGTTCGTCCGTTGAGACGCGGGCATAACCAATATTCATAGTCTTCGGATGCGGCGGGGCCGGACGGCCTGCCTTGGTCAGGGTTGAGGTGAAGCGTTAAGCCGCGCTGGACGGCGGTTTCCGCGATGCCAAAAGGGAACCCTTTTGACCAAGGAAACGGTGAATGTCAGTTCCGGCAGATCAGCGCCACAAAGCTAGCACTCAGCTTCAAACTTGATTCTAGAAAACTACAGAATCCACGTCCACAGTCTTGTTGACAAAAGGGTTCTCTTTTGGCTTTTAGACAAGAGTAAGTCTGATGTTCAAAGTCCCTTTTGCTGGCCGCCGTGCTGTGGCGTTGGTTGCGCTGTCATTGTCGGCTGCGCCTGCGGCTGCACTGACAGGCGAAGATGTCATGGAAAAAATGGGCAAAGACGAGCGCAATGGCTATCTGGCTGGGGCCGTTGAGATGGCCGCTTTCATGAATCATGCTGACGGTCGCCGCGAACGGGCGCAATGCGTGCTTGATCTGTTTTTTGGCGACGATGCCGATCCGCTGCTATTTGATAAGACACTTTCGGAATTCAAAGACCGTCAGGCGATGCCTGTCATCCATCTGGTTATCAGACGGGAATGCGGCGAGTAGGTCGCAGCCGTAGCTAAAGCGTCTAGCCGGGCAATGGGGCGCTGAACGTTTGGTTGGGGCCGTCAGACGGCGGGGCAGTGTCTTGTCCGGGCCGTTCAATGTTCGCCGAGTCTCCAAGCTCTGGCGATTCGACTGACGAAGCGTAGCCGAGAATCGCCGCTTCAAGATCGTCCAGACCGGAATCCCATTGGTCGAGATCGGCAGCTTCCGGATCGCCGCTTTCCCAACGGGCGCTTGTTTCGGTGACACGGTCTAGGTTTTCAGCCGCTGCATCGCGTTTGGTAACCGCATCTTCCATGCTTTCCCACGTTGGCGCATCGCTGTCCCAATCGGACATATCGACTTCCGTCTCATCAACAATCTGTCCGTCCTCATCCCGGATATTGCCGTCCTTGTCTTTGAATACGGCGCGGCCATCGGTGGCGCGGTTGGCGTTGCTGAGGATGGTGGCGAGGTCGTTTTCGGCGTCGATCAGGGCCTCGCGCGCGGCCTGTTCGAGCGCGTCGATCCGGCTGGCCATTGCGGCCAAACGTTGCTGCTGTTCCTGCTGCGCGAAGAACTCCATAGCGCTGGCGGCTTGCCCTCGCGGGCGTCCATCGCTGCCGCGGTCAAGGGCGATGCCGTCTTTGGCGAAGCCTCCGGTCAGGACGGAGCCGTTGTCCTGTGACGCCAGATAGGCCAGCCGCCGCGCGAGTTCTTCGCCCGGCACGGCTATCGATTGAAATTCTGATTTGATCGGTGTGTCCACGCGCCCCCACACATTCCGTAATACTTCTACTATTATACACCAATACTGCGCACGAATGCGAATTTCGATCAGACAACAATGCTGCGAGCCGAGTTAGCCGTTGTTGTAAGTCAGTATTTGATCGGTGACGGGTACAAACTGGACGTTGGCCGCTGAGGCCGACGTTGGAAAGCCGTCATCGGTACGGGTCACAATGCCGCCGAGATAGCGTCTTTCTTCCGGGGGTTTCTCGTAGTCCTCAGAATGCGGCTGCAACAGGTAAATGCGCGCACCGCGCGTGTGATCGCCGCGCAGGATCATGATGAACAGGCGCTCGGTGTCGCCGACAGTCAGAATGCCGCGTGCGCGCTCCGCGCCCTGCCAAGCAGTGTCTTCGGGTCGCATCTGCGGGTTGCGGATGTACTCGGTCACTTGGAGCCAGTCAGCATAAGGGACGACCGAAAGCTCGATGCGGCTGTGAGCGATCCGATACGGGTCAACGGCGATTTCCGCATCCGTGTGCTTCGGGACGTGGTAGTCGCCGCCCGCGAAGTACGCCAGACCTTTTGCGGTCTTCTTCACCTTCAGCGCGGTGTTGCGCGTATAGCCCTTGCCCCAGATGAACACGTCGTAAGCCGATACGAATCCGCCAAACAGGCGGCTTGAAACCATCTCGGAACCGGGCGCACCGCTGGGCGTCAACGCACCGAACGGCGTCACGGCAGCATCGGCGATGGCTTCGATGTTGTCGATCGGTTCATTGGCGTCGATGAAGTCTTTGATGAGCGCCGCAGATTTGGGCGCGATGCGGTTTCCCTTCATGAATCGCTGAAGGGTTTTCTGGTTCAGAGGCTTGTCCGTGCCGCCAATTCCATGCGGATCGTGCCAGCGGTTGATTTCCAGACAGGTAGTCGGAATACCCTGACCTTTGCGGACGGACAGGTATTTAGAGTCCGACTCGGAAGTTGATCAAACATAACAATATCTTGCGAGACGACGGGTGAGGATGCGGATGTGCGCGATGAGCATCCAGGCGATTGCGCTTTCGATTGTCGTCTCCCAATCCTTCGCTAGGCGGCGGCAGCGCCC
>JANSXJ010000461.1 GCA_024743015.1 Hyphomonas sp.
ACCTCGACACCTATCCGCGCACCGAGGAAGCTGATTTAGCCCGCCTGACGGAGGTCGGGACAGATATTGTCTATCTGCCTCGCGTCGAGGAGATGTACCCCGACGGATCTGTCACCAATGTCCGTGTCGAGGAAATGTCTGATTTGCTCGATGGCGTGCACCGTCCTCACTTCTTCTACGGCGTGGCAACGGTAGTGGCCCGCTTATTTATCCATGTTCAGCCGGATGTTTCGGTGTTTGGCGAAAAAGACTATCAACAGCTTCAGATTATCCGGCGTATGGTGCGCGAACTCGGTTTCCCGATTGAAGTCGTCGGCGGTGAAACAGTGCGCGACGCAGACGGGCTCGCGCAGTCTTCGCGCAATCTGTATCTTTCAGCTTATGAGCGCGCGAAAGCCAATGTGATGAGCGGCGTTTTGCATCGCGCGGCGTGTCGCCTGTCGCTCGGCGCGGCGGTGAGCGAGGCGCTCGCCGAGGCGCGCGCCAGAATTGAAGCCGCCGGGTTCGACAAGCTCGACTATGTGAGCGCAGTGGACCCGATGAGCCTGCAGGATTTGCCGGATGGTGCTGTCGCATCGGGGTTTGAAGGGCGCGTGCTTGCCGCGGCCTGGATGGGTAAAACCCGGCTTATCGACAATATGGGCTTTAAGCGCGCCTGATCACAAATCCGCTCGTGCGCGACGGAAGGGCTTGCCGTCCATACCAGCGTGCCACATGTCTTCTTCAAACCTAGGAGGATTGCGCCCGTGAATATCAAACCTGTTCGTTCTTTTTTGTTGGCTGGCCTGTCACTAAGTGTGCTTGCCGCATGTGCGACAACTGACGTCGCAACGGCGCCCGTTGTTGTGGATACGCCGCCTGTGGTTGAGGCCACCGTTGAACCTGTGGTCGAAACGGCGGCCGCGCCAGTTCTCACCTTTGACGAGGCGCGCGTCGCCGCCCTCGAAACTGCGATGGGCGACTATGTAAGAGACGGACGCCTCTACGGTGTTCACACGAGGCTGGCCCAGAAGGGTGAGATCGTCAGCGATTATTATGCCGGGCTGCGCGGTCTCGAGCAGGGTTTGCCGATCGAGGATGACACGATCTATCGCATCTACTCGATGACCAAACCGATCACCGGCGTTGCTATGATGATGCTCTGGGAAGACGGCAAATTTCAACTGGATGATCCCGTCACCAAATATGTTCCCGAGTTTGAAAACCTGAAAGTGCTGGCCGGAGTCAATGAAGATGGCTCGCCGATCCTAGTCGATATGGAACGTCCGCCGACGATGAGCGAACTGATGAGCCATTCCTCAGGGTTTGCCTACGGGCTTGGCGGCGATGATCCGGTGAATGCGGCGTTTCGTGATCTGAAGGTTCTGGATGCGCCGGATATGCAGACCTTTATCGACCGTACCGCTTCTATACCGCTCCTCTTCCAGCCAGGCGAGCGCTGGTATTACAGCGTCGGCATGGATATCCAGGGGCACATTATTGAAAGACTGTCGGGCCAGTCCTTTGGTGATTTCCTGCAGACCCGGCTATTTGGTCCGCTCGGCATGGTCGATACCGGGTTTTATGTGCCGGAAGAAGACTATGACCGGTTCAGCGAAGTATATGGCTTTGATCCGGATACGGGGGCCATGGTGCCTGTGCCCTTCCCATCGGTGCAGTTCCGCAAAGACACGATCGGGTTTGAATCGGGTGGCGGTGGTCTGGTTTCGACCATGGATGATTATAGCCGGTTCGCGCAAATGCTGGTCAATCGCGGCGAACTGGACGGTGCTCGGATCCTCAAGCCTGAAACCATTGATGTGATCACCACCAATGTGATGCCGGACGGAGCGACCATGCTGTTTGGGGCGGATCCGCTTCCGGGAATTGGCATGGGATTGACCTTTGGTACCGTTGAGGATGCAGAGCTCGCGCAGGTCGACACGCCCAACGGATCTTACTTCTGGGGCGGTGCCGCGAGTACCTGGTTCTGGATTGATCCCGTCAATGAGCTTTACTTCATCGGCCTGGTTCAGGTGTTCGACAATAATAATCCGAATGGACCCCTGCAGCTTCGCGAAGCGTCGACAGCCGCGATCTATGGCGATCTGGCTGCCGAATAGGCCTGTTTAGCTAGCTGTCCTCGTCCTGGCCTTCGGGCCAGGCCTCGACGGTGCCTTTCAGCTTGAGGGTGAGTGGATTGCCCTTGCGATCCACCGCCTTTCCGGCTGCGACTTTGATCCAGCCTTCGGAAATGCAGTATTCCTCGACATTGGTTTTCACTTCGCCATTGAAACGAATGCCGACCCCGCGCAGCAGCAATTGCTCATCATAATAGGGGCTATTTGGATTTACGCTCAGGCGGTCAGGCATTTGATCAGTCATATGCGCGCTTTACACCTAGTTGCGGCGACTATTCAAGCTGGTCTCGAATTTTTGGCGGGGCCGCGTGACGCCAGGACATTTTGAGCGCGGACAGGGCAGTGGTTTCGTCCACCGCCGCGAGGGCGATCGTTGTGGCTCCCTTGTCGCCCCATTTGTTCGGCACCTTCGAAAAGACCTGCGGCTCGGCTCCGATCAACATCTCTTGTTCTTCCACGCTGAGGAACACATTGGCCGTCGCATTGGCTTCCAGAAGTGTTGCGATGGTCTTGCCGCGCGGGGCATCTACGCGAAAGCTCGCGCGGTCAAAGTGCGGCTTTTCAATCGCGTGCGGTAAGGACAAGGCCATGGTACGGAATTCGTCTACCGTCATCGATCAATTTTCCTTCTGCGTTCCGACAACATAGAGGAAAGA
>JANSXJ010000455.1 GCA_024743015.1 Hyphomonas sp.
CCCACGTTTATGTGCATTAGATTCAACACGAAGGGCTTGGCAGCCCCGCCAACACTTCTTACGTTCACGTCCTCAGACGCAAAGTCAACGCCCATCTACACTGGAGCTCCTCCCATGGCCGATATCCGCAAAGTCACCGACGGATTCTCCGTCGCGCCGCAAATCGACGAGGATGATGTCCAGGCAATTGCGGATGCGGGTTACAAGACCCTGATCGCCAACCGGCCAGATGGCGAAGGGGGTATTGATCAGCCGAGAATGGGGGCCATTCGGGCCAAGGCCGAGGCCCTGGGCCTGACCTTCGTGGCGATTCCATTTGCGGGCGCGCCGACCCCCGACATTCTTGAGCGATTCGGGAGCGCGTTGGCGGAAGCGCCCGCGCCTGTTCTCGCCTATTGCCGGACGGGAACCCGCTCGATCACAGCCTGGGCGCTGACCCATGGCGGACAAGGCATGGGCGATGAAGTGGTCGATGCTGCAGCAGGCGCAGGCTATGATCTGTCAGCGCTAAAACCACTCCTGTAACGTGTCCCTCAAAAAAATGTGAGCACTTATTCACTTCAAGTGACCAAAAGTCCTTGCTAGCGTGTTCACAAAATGCGAGTTCACGGTAAAAGGCCGCTGCGAAGGCCAAGGAGTAAAGTATGTCGCGAAACTGGCTGACAGACTTTAAATATGAAGACGGAGCCTGGCTGGTCAAAAAGACTGGTCACCGTGTGCCTGCGACGCGCGAACTGGCCAATGACATCTTCACCTGGCTGACCTTCTACACCCTGGCTCAATCCTGGCGCACCTGGCGGCGAATTTCCGGGCACAAGCGGCCGACAATTGCATTCTATCCTGAAAAGCCGCGTCCCTGGTACTTTATCTGGCCGGTCATGCATGCCTCTGGCGCAAAGCTTATTTCCGATACCAGCGTTGCCGACATCGTCTTTCAATTCGACGACTCGACGGAGGCCGATCACGCCCCTCCAAAGACCAAACCGGGTGCAAAACTCGTCAATTTTGGCTGTACCGATATTTCCAAGTCCAACGTTGCGGCTGCCTTCGAGCGCGCCGCCGGGTACAGCCTTGCGGTCGACCCGCAGACATTTACCGGCACGATGGTGGAAAAGTCTGAGAAGAATGCCTGCCATGATGGCCGGATCCTAGAAGGCCCGATCACGCCGCATGCTGACAAGACGTATCAGGTTCTCGTCGATAATGAGATTGAAGGTGGTCTGATCGAGGACTTGCGCTGCTGCATCTGCGGCGGTGTGCCGGCGATTGTGTTCCGCAAGCGCCGCCCGATTGGCCGCCGATTCCTGAACGAAAACGCGGAAGTCCTGCTCGACACCCCTCAAAACGCCTATTCCGAAGATGAAATTCGCGTGATCTCACGATTTGCTGATGAGATCGGTCTGGAGTGGGGCGGGGTCGACGTGCTACGCGACAACGCGTCAGGCAAGATTTACATTGTCGACGCGAACAAAACGGACATGGGCCCTCCCGTGGCGCTCAAGCTTGGTGACAAGCTGAAATCCACTCGCCGAATGGCGAAGGCCTTTGTTGCAGCGTTTGCGCCGAAACGTAAGTAGTTTGCCGGACTTGTGAAATCAGGGCAGGACGTCCCAGAAGAAACCAAGAAGAAACAAGACAGCAATCTCCCATGGCCATTCCTTTTGTACGTGAAATAGAATTTGAATACGGAAAAGTGGAGCAAGTCTCTCCGCTCATCCGGCGAGTGATCGCCAATAATCCCGGCCCCTTCACCTATGTTGGGACGGGGGTTTACATCATCGGTCAGGGTGAAGTGGCTGTGATCGATCCCGGCCCGCACGATGAGACCCATTTCGAGGCCCTGAAAGCGGCGCTCGAAGGCGAAACGGTAAAATATGTCCTTGTCTCGCACGGCCATTCGGATCACTCCCCTCTGGCCAAGCCGCTGGCGGAATGGGCGGGCTGTAAAGTCTATGCCAAAGGCTGCGGAGAACCGACCGCTAAAGGCGAGCTGGGCAGTGAGGATGATGCCGGTTTTGCGCCCGATGAATGCACCTGCGACGGCGATGTTTTCGAGGGGCCAGGCTGGACGCTTGAAACCATCGAGACGCCCGGACACACGACCAACCATCTCTGTTTCGCCCTCAAAGAAGAGAATGCCTGTCTGACCGGCGACCACATCATGGGCTGGTCAACAACAATCGTCGCGCCGCCGGACGGCAATATGACCGACTATTTTGACAGCCTCGACAAGATCGAAGCGCGCGATTTCGATATCCTGTGGCCTACGCATGGTTCGCCGATTGAGGGCAAGGCTTTCGTCAAGGAATTCATCCAGGCCTATCGCCAGCACCGGCAGGATCGCGAAGATGGCGTCATCGCCATGATGAAAGCCGGGGAGACCTCAATCCCGGAAATGGTCAAGGCCATGTATATCGGGCTCGAAGAACGCCTGTTCCCAGCTGCTTGCATGAGTTTGTTGGGGCATATGTTCAAGCTGATCGACGAAGGCCGTGTCACGGCGAGCGACTCACAGCCCGTTGTGCAAAGTGAGTTTCGTCTGACCAAGGTCGACGCTTAGCGCCTGTTCGTCACTGCCACGTGCCGCGTTCCTGACGAAAGTCAGGACCCATGGCGGTCGAGACGTGAAACTCCCAGCCGCCATGGATGCCAACTTGCGTTGGCAGAGCGGAATCAAAAAAGCGTCGTTAAGGCGCGCGGCGACCGTTGGCGCGGTCTTCGAGCTCGATCATCAAGCCATAGACGCGGGTTGAGTTCGCCCCGAGATCGGACAGGCCGACACGGCTGACCGAGCGGATATCAACTTCCGTCGCGCCGTCTGCTGGTCGGATCCGTACGGCGACATCATCCTTGAAGCCGAACCAGCCGGAGGTGGCTGTGGCTTC
>JANSXJ010000308.1 GCA_024743015.1 Hyphomonas sp.
ATATCTGACATAGTCTGTGACCAGGATTTGGATCATGTCGTTCGCCAAGGCTCAGGACCTGATCAGGCTGGCGCGTCTGGCCGCCACGCGGCGGACGGGCATCGGCCTCGACGAGATCTGCGAGGAATTCGGCGTTTCGCATCGCACGGCGCAGCGCATGACTGATGCGCTGGAAACCGTGTTCACCAATGTCGAAGCGGTGGATGGTGACGACCGCCGGCGGCGCTGGCGTGTTACCGACCCCATGCTCGACCGGCTTCAGAGCCGCCAGGAAACGACGGTCGAAGCGCTGGAGATCGCCGGCCGAACGGCGCGCGGCGATGGCCGGCTACGCCACGCGGCGGCCCTTGAAGACCTGCGCGACGGATTATTGGCGCGCCTGACACCAAAGGATGCGCTGCGCACCGAAGCCGACGTCGAGGCGGTCCTGCTGGCAATGGGCTCGGTGACGCGGCCCGGCCCGCGCGTTAATCTGGCGCCGGCGGTGCTCGATGCCGTGATCGAGGGACTGCGCGGCCCGTTTCGTCTGCGGCTGCGCTACCGGGACGAGGATGCGCCCGAACGGATCATCGAGCCGCACGGGCTCCTGCTGGGGCATCGCAGCTATCTGGTGGCGCGCCAGCCGGCGCGCGGCGAAGACATGCTGAACTTCCGGATGGACCAGATCTTGAGCGCCCAGACCCTGGATGAGAGCTTCAGCCTGATGCCCGGCTTTTCGCTGGAGGACTATGCGGCGCAATCCTTCGGCGTCTACCAAGATCCGGCGCAGTATGACGAGGTCATCTGGCATTTTGCGCCGCACGCCGCAGCAAGGGCGGCCGAGTTCTGCTTTCACCCAAAACAAACCGTTGAGGCGCAAAAGGATGGCGGCCTCATCGTGCGCTTTCATGCGGCGGGCTGGCTCGAGATGGCGTGGCATCTCTATCAATGGGGCGATGCGGTCGAGGTCATCGCGCCCGAGGGGCTACGCACGCTGGTCGAAAACCACCGCAGGAGCGATTTTGGCGCCCTGCCATAAGGCAACAGGAACGAAGCGGAATGACCACAAAGACGGGCCTCACCTATGCGGAACTGAAAGCCAAGCAGCGCGCGATCCGCGAGGGCTTTCCGCAAACGATGGGCCTGCGCGTCCATCGCGCCATCAGCTGGATCGGCCGCGCCGAGGCCTGCGGGACCGACGACGACGCAAAATTTATCTTCCTGTGGATCGCGTTCAACGCCGCTTACGCCGACGAAGGTGAGTTCCAGACCATCCAGCCGGGCGAACGCGCCGCCTTTGCCGACTTCTTCGGAAAGGTGATCGCGCTCGACGAGCAGCGTCGCATCTACGGGGCAATCTGGCAGCGCTTTTCTGGACCGGTGCGGCTGCTGATGGAGAACCGCTACGTCTTCAATCCATTCTGGCAGCACCATAACGGGATTGCCGGCTTCGAGGATTGGGAAGATCGTTTCAAAGCCTCCTCGCGCGCCTTCGCGCAAGCCATCCAGAGCGGCGACACCAAGCGCGTGCTCAGCTTCGTCTTCGACCGGCTATATGTGTTGCGCAACCAGCTCGTTCATGGCGGCTCGACCTGGAACAGCGGCATCAACCGCACCCAGGTCCACGATGGCGCGGCGATCCTCGGCTTCCTGATGCCCGTCTTCACCGACCTGATGATGGACAATCCCGACAAGGATTGGGGCAAGCCCTTCTATCCGGTCGTTCCTTGATAGCCAGCAAGGCATCGGCGGGGCAGATCGTTCGCAGCCTTATCCAGCCGTCGCAAAGGAAAACGGCCGCATATATCGGCCACTGGTCTGAAAGATGCCTGAGGAAATATGCTGGAGGCGAGAGATCGTCGGATTGGTAAGTTCGGACGCATGATAGGGGATGATCACGTGGGCCTGGGCGCGTGAGATCGCCACATTGATCAGCCGATCACCTTCCTTCCCACGGAGAAAACTGGACGTTGCGTCGACCGGATCAAAGATGATCACCTTGCGCTCACTACCCTGCGCGCGATGGACTGTACTGACGGAGATCGTCGGGTGTCGACGTTTCAGAAAACTCCTGATCAGGGTCCGTTGCGCACGGAAAGGCGTGAGGATGAGAACGTCATCCGCTTCGATGTAAGAGCCCGTAAGATGATCAATAATCGTCTCGACCATTTTGGCCGACTGAAAACGGATGAAGCCGCCGTAATTCTGTGAGTACTGGTAGGGCTCCGACACTTGCTCGAAACACACGCGCGGAACTTCACGCCCGTTCACGTAATACGGACTGCGATACACCTTCCAGGCCTTGTCCCGTTGGGCCTTGCGGCAAACCGTCAACTCACCTTTGTAGAAGGTTCTGCTCACCGCATGGCAGATCCCCATGGCCATACGGGACTGTTCGTTCAGAAACGTGGTGGGCGCATGGGCAAATAGATCAAACGCAGTCTTTGCGAGCAGATTCCGATGGACCTGACCGTCAGACTGGACGATCGGCGAAAGCTGCTTGGGATCGCCGGCAAAAATCGTTTGCTGCCCCAGTGCCGGAACCATGAGGGCCGCCGGCCCTATTATCTGACTGGCTTCGTCGCAGATGACGAACGGCCATGACCCTGCGGCCTTCAAGACATGATGCCACTTGATCGCCGTGGCGACCGTGATCCCTACAACACGGGCGCTATGGGCGACGCTTTCGATATCCGCGCCAAGCTCCTTGCGTGCGGCCGCCAAGCGATCCTTCCATCGGACATATTCGGCAATCTTGCTTTTTGATGGTTCGGATGCCTCCAAAAGCAGAAATTCCGTGACTTTCTGGTCCAGTCCGGCGGCCAGAAGATGGGGACGGTCAACATATTTGCGCGGATCGAAATGCGCGCCGACCCGCTTCATCTGCTTGGCGATGTCGGGGCGCCCGGCTTTGGCCAACCAGTCATCGATGGACAGGAGAGCCGTGTCCACCGCCACGTTGGTCGGACCGATGACCAATATGCGCGCTTTGCTGAACCGCCGCAGAAGATAAGTGCCCAGCGCGCCAACCGTAAACGTCTTGCCGGTTCCGGGCGGGCCAATCACCACCGAGCACCGGTATGCGGCATTTTGAACGGCAGTCTTCTGGCGCTCGCGCAGCTCGTCGAATTCAGGACCAAGCGGACGAATTTGCTGAAGCGGTTCGGTTTCTTCTTTGGACTGGCGCAATCGCTTCGCCGCCAGCTTGCCCATTTCCCCGCCCCACATATCGATAAGCGGGCCAAGAAAATCTCCGGGGAACAACCAAAGTGTGTCGCCGATGTTGGGCTGCCCGCCGGTCGCCGGCAACACGATGATGCGCTCGAGGTCCGCATCGACGACCTTGATCAAGCCTGCATATTCAAGTTCCGCACCCCATTTAACACGCACGCCTTCCAAGGTTTCGTCAATGGCGACACGGTTACGGCCTTTGAGCGGCTTGACGCTCAAAACCAGATAGTGCTCCTCCCAGAAAACGGAGGCAACCTCCAAGCCCCCGCCCTTTTGAGTGAGACGACGTTCTGCTTCCAAAGCAGTCTGTATGGATTGTCGGGTAATCGCCATGAGTCGGTCAGGCCACCAACTTTAATGCGCGAGAACCCACCCCGCCCCCATTTGTCATGCAGTAACGCCCACGACCTCCATCAACTTCCCATAGTCGGTAACAACGTCATATTTGACGCGATCTTCAGTCACCTGCCGGCTGATCTCATCGAAGAACTTGCGGGCACACGCAATCTTCGTGTTCTCGATCTCCCGCATCTTCATGGACGACATCGTGCCCTTCGTTTCCGCGACGAAGTAGATGTGCCTGACGCTGCCGGCCCTGAACGAAAGAGCCCAGTCAGGATTGTAATCGCCTACGGGGGTTGGGATCAGGAAACCGCGCGGCAACTTGGCGTAGACGACGACTTCGCTGCTCGTATCGAGCTCTTTGACGAAAGCCCGTTCCACATCCGAGTCCGTGATCGCGTAATCATAGACATGATTCTTGAGCTTCGCCGTGGCGCGCGAGAAATCCTGCCCGGTCTGGTTGGCGGTGAAGATGTCGACATCGTACTTTTCGTCGACTTCGTCATAGGCCAGACGCTCGATCACCATGGCGGCCTTCTGTTCGGCGATGATGCGCGAAGCTTCGGAGATGAAGTGCTCGGGGTTGCTCTTGAACTGCCCGAAAATCGCAGCCTCGATTTGGCCAAGGATGGTCGCGGCCGTGTCTCGTGTCAGCTGCGCGTTTTCAGCCAGCTTCCCGACGAGGTCGTACTTTACCAGCGAGTGGATCGAGTCCCCCTGCTGGGTAGTCGTGTTCGTGACGGTAAAACCGTCGCCCCCGCGAAGCTGGTCGTCGGTCAAACCGTCATTCTGCACACCAACCTGCACGGTGTATTGCAGCGGGGTAACCCGCAGCTGGCTATCCAGCGCGCTGACGCACTTGCGGATCAACTCCGCAGAATCGAATTCGACCCGATAGACCGCCTTGCGATTGATCCGCTTCCAGAGCTCCTGGAATTCCTTCTTCTCGAAATTTGCATTGAGCGGATTGGTCTTGGGCTTCCGGCCATCGCCGATGTCCGGAAGCTGAGAGTCGCTGAAGACACCATCGATG
>JANSXJ010000579.1 GCA_024743015.1 Hyphomonas sp.
CTCTTCTAAGACGCAGATGGCCCCGAATACTGACGCATGCTTCTTGCTGAGAGCGAGAATGCGCAGCTGTCATGCGCTGCGGACCGCATGATGTGCATCTTTCTACCCACTCTTTCCTTGCGAATAAGGTTCCAATGATAGCTTGATCGTGGCGGCGATGGATTGAGTGATCAGGCGACGCACGATCTTGCGATCCGCGGCCGAACCGACACATGTTGCACCTGGCTCCAACTGATCAATGAGATGCAATACATAGTGAGACAGTGGACGCAGTTGAGCATCTGACCATTGCGAACCCACCTTTTTCAGCACACTCGAAATTTGTTTAGCGAGCCGCTCGCGATATTCATCCCGGACACCGCCGACTTTCTCGTCGATGTTCGCTGCAGCGTGAATTTCTGAGTCCAGGACCGACCAGAACCCAGCTTCGTACATTGCGCGCCGATAAATCCCAACAAAGTCATGAAAATTTCCGCTCGAAGGTGTTTCCACGAGCGCACCATCAAAAACCTCCAGTCGCTTCTCGAACCAAGTTTGAGCGATTTCGCACAACAGATCAGATCTGCTTGGAAAATAATCATAGACGGTCCCGAGCCCCACATTTGCGAGACGGGCAACCTCGCGCATGTTTAGTTTGTCTGCCCCGAACGCTGCAAGCGCCGCCAATGCGCCATCCATTATTTGTAAACGCTTCTTGACGGCGCGCTTCTGTTTGGGCTGCCGCCTTACATTGGAATCTGATTGTTTCGTGACTATCAAATTGCGCTCCCGAAGCCCCTTCACTGACATCTTGACACAAATACGAACATCTGTTCAAGTTTTAAAAGCTGAACAGATGTTCGGAACGCGCACAGACGGAGATAATAATCCGGACGCAGGCTTCTCGGGAGGAATCAATGAAGCAACGAAACAAGAGACTGACCCACCTACTAGCAGGTGCCTCACTGGCTGCGATCGCGACGCCGCTCACCGGCGCCGCTCAAGAAGCCGGCGACTCTGATGAGGCGGGCACACGGCGTTTGAACACCGTCGAAGTCACAGCGACGCGTCGAGATGGCGCGACCGTGCAGGATGTTCCGATCGCTATCACCGTGCTCGATCCGGAGACCCTTGAACGCGCCGGGGTCGCCGATATCAAGAGTTTGGACTCTGTCGCCCCCTCATTCAGTATGAACACATCAAACTCTGAGTCTGGCGGCATCACGCTCCGGCTCCGAGGTGTAGGCACCACAGGCAACAATATCGGACTCGAAAGTTCGGTAGGCGTGTTCCTGGATGGGGTTTATCTTTCTCGGCCCGGCATCGCACTCGCCGATTTGTTAGATGTCGCACAAATCGAAGTTGCGCGAGGTCCACAAGGCACATTGTTCGGTCGCAATACGTCGGCGGGCGCTCTGGTTATCCAGACGAAAAAGCCTGACTTCGACGGCTTCTCAGGCTTCGCGAACGCAACACTCGGAAATTACAATCTTCAAAACTACCAACTTGGTCTCAATATTCCTGTCTCAGACAATGTCGCATTTCGTGTCTCCGGTGCACTCCGCGATCGCGATGGGTTCTTGACGAACGCTGATGGCGACGA
>JANSXJ010000016.1 GCA_024743015.1 Hyphomonas sp.
CGTGAGCCAGGCGGACGAACGTAGCCTCATTTATCGTTTCGACGGTCAGCAATCTTGCTTGAACCAGCGCGTCGAAGATCGCTGCCTGCGCGCCCGTGGCATCGGTGCGGGGCGCGGTGCGGGACAGCGCCTGCCCGGTGTCCGTGTCGATCCGGATCAGTTCGCCGAGCGCGCGCGACAGGTCGTTTTCGGTGACGGTTCCGTCGAGCAGCGCGGAGGCTGCCGTTTCGGCCCAACGCGCCGCAGTTAGTTCAAATCCGCCGAGCCGTTCATAGGCCTGAACCGGAATAATGCCACCTTGATCTGCCATGTCGGCCATGCGCGTCAACACAACCTGCAAGAGCGGCAGGCTGTCCGGCGAGGCAATGGCGACTTCTGCCAGATCGGCAACAAGTTGCCGGCCCTTGGCTTCATCGTCGAACCGCAACCCTGCTGCGGCGAGCGGCTGAACGATGATCTCTGTCGTCTCTGACAGGCTGGGGCGATCCAACACATAAGTGCGTTCGGCTTTGGAAAGCCGCATTAAGGCGGGCGTTTCGGCCAGGAGTTCCAACTGGTCGGTGCGCATTGTCGCCACGATCCAGACACGCCCGGTTTCGAGCAGTCCGGCCAGAACCCTTTCGAGCCTCGCCAGCGATGAGGTGTCGCCGTTTGCATAGATTTGCTCAAGCTGATCGAGCGTGAGAAGAAGTGTAGCGCCGTCGCCGGTTCCAATTGTTGGGCTGATAAAACCGGACGGATCATCAAGCAGTGACTGTGCGAGTTCCTCGTCAGGCGTTGCTTGGCGCTGGCCTGACGAAAGTGCCCGTACAAGTGCAACTGCCGGATCGCCCTGGTTGCTGAGCCGAATGTCGATGTGGGTCCAGGCCCCGCCTTCGGACGCAAAGCGTTTCACATCGCCGACCATACCCGCGCGCATCAGCGAAGACTTGCCGACCCCGGACCGACCATGGATCAGAAGGAAGGGTGTGTCCCGGGCAGCGGCCTTCCGCAGCACCGCCAAGCATTCCTCCCGGGCGCGCGCCCGGCCGAAAAACACCGGCCGATGCTCGGGACCGTAGCTGTCCAGGCCCGGAAAGGGATTCCCTTTCCAGATGTTTTCGCCCGATCGATCAGCCGCTTCTGCCTTGGCGGGCGCCGCAAGCGCGAGAATGTCACGAACTTCATCGAACGAGCTTACAAAGTTAACCGCAACGCCGAGCTTTTCGACCTGATTGATCAGCGCGACGGGGATTTCGGCCCGATTGCCTTGCGGTATCAGGGCATGGCAATTCAGCCCGCTGGCCGCCGCCTGTTCGAACAATGCTAGCGATTGACGTAGCTTTTCTGGTACATGGCCAACTTCGCCGATTGTCAAATTGACACTGCGTACGGTGCCAGTTGCCCAAACGAGCGTGCCGGCAACTGCGCCATCGTTTTCAAGCGCCTGTTCCAGGTGACCCGCATGCTCGGCCGCATGGGCGGTCAAAACCGCCAACTGCCAGCTTGAACCGGCATCGATCGGCCTAGACACATCGACGCGAAAAGCGGCATGGCCGGTTAGCCGTTCGACCACACCGGTCGGCTGCCGCACAAATGCATTGTACTCTTGGTCGATGCCGGCCTGCATTGACGTGCCGTTGAGACAGATCGTCGATCTCTGGAGAGCCGCATCCTCGCGGCCCAGATATACAATCTGGCTTGGACCGACTGTCGTCGGAACGATCAGTCGCAAGGGGTTCGTCATTGGATCATTCCTCGGCTGGCGCCGCCCGCATGAAGGAGCCCTCGGACTGTGGGTCTTCAAAGGCTGCCAGAAAAAGGGCGTCTTCGGCGTTTTGCCGGTCGAGCACGACGAGCAGTTCGCCCATATCGTCGGCCGCCGGCAAAAGTCGCTTGGCCAGCCTGTTGCCGGCATCGCTGATCAGTATCAGAAGCAGCGGCTCTCTCGGCAGGGACGGGTCCATCTGCATTGTCAGGTAAACTTGGGTGCCCTTGCGCGCTGGAGTGAGCCGCGCCTCGCCACCCTCGAAAGTGCGCGCCGACAGCGTCCTGTCGGACGCTGCGGCCATGGCCGGCATCTCGGAGATCCCAACGCGGCGCTGGACAGACTTGAATACGGCCCGCAGGGCAGGAGACGTGAAAAGCGCCCGGCTGATCTGGTCAGTGATGGGTTGGGAAGGCTCGGTCAGGCTGCGATAGATTTCCGCAGTTCCGATCGCCCCTTGCGGCCTTTGCGCCGTGTCGATCACCTGACCGGCCGCAAACAACTGGTTCGCCCGTTCGAAGATTGGATCATCGTCGTTCATGATGGTGTCTCGACCCTTAGAGGAGAAATTGACTTGGCGTCGGCACTACAACTTGTTTTGCGTTATCGATGGATGTTCAGCAACCGGGTTTGGGCCGCATGTCCAGTCGATTGCAGTAATCAGGACGCTTATGCACGTGCTCCCGATTTTCTCCGTTTTTCAAGTACTGCCGGGGGTTGGGGTGTCGGATCAATCCTTTCATCACTAGGACTTGTTTCATTGTCATCCGACGCTCATCGAGCGGCTGAACAAACACGGTTTGCAGTTTGCCGAAGGTGAACTCGATCACGCGATACTGGCCGCATGCCGACACAGCCATGAATGCCCTTTGGTTTACATGTATGGTATCGTGAAACACCGTGTCCTCGCAGCCGTTCAACTCAAGCGTGATGCTTTCGGCCTGAGCGGCGCCGATGACGCCGAAGACGGCTGTCGAGATTGCGATGGCGCCCTTTGCGAGCGTTTTCATTGTTTCGATCTCCGGTAATGACTCGATGGCGTCAGCGCTATCGGACGTCTTGGACGTGAAAGCTGATCAGTTCTCCATGAAGGAACTCCAGCACATAGTTGCGGCCACAAGACCTATAGTCGGCTACTCCATAGCCGCTCTTGCCGGCGAACGTTTCTAGAGCGAAGGGGCCGCAGTCGGGGACATTGAGGATGGTCCGACCGGAAGGGCTCATGCCCAAACTGTGAACGACAACATCCTTACTACGATTGATATGGACATTGACGCCTTCAGCCTGCGCCGCGCCCACGACACTCAACAGGATGGCTGAGATCGCCAACATCGTATTTCTGAGACGTTTCATGATTTCGGCCTTCGTCTTTTGGTTTTGTTGATGCTGGCGGCCCTCTCCGGCTCCACCGGAGAGGGTTTGCCAATCACCTCCCTAGTTGCCTTGGTAGACGTTCACGCGGATGTTGCTGCCGAAAGTGCGGGTTTCCGAGGTGTGACCGACACCCTCCTGAACGCTCAGCACATCGTTGCGGTGTCCACGATTAAAGTGCGTGGAACGATGGAGTGCGCCCATCTGCCTGCTGTCAAAGCTGTTCAGACTTCCGACGCTGTCCAAGTCAAAGCGATGACCAAAACCGTCCTGCAGCTGGAAAAGCTGCACGGCGTTGCCTTCGATTGAGGTATTGCCCCTGTGACCGAAGCCGGTTGATTGGATCACCTCCTTGCTGCCAGTGCCCCAGGTAGAGCTGGCTTGGGCGAGATCCCGGCCGCAAAGAAAGATACTCTGATAGTTGTCGCGTCCCATTTGGATCGAGTCGAACTGGATGTCATTGCCGCAGATCTCCCGGAAGGAGTCGTTGCCTCCGGCCAGGGCCGGGGCCATTGCGCCGGTAATCAGAACGGCAGCAACGGCACTTGCTTGGATGATGTTATTCATGGTTTTGTCCTTCATAGGTTTGTCGGTTTACATGAAGGACGCTGCCTTCATGCCGATCATCAACAGAGGGCTGCCGCGGTTTTTCGTTGGGCTTGGGAAAGATCATTCCTGAAAAGTCAGAGGGTCACCGGCCTAGGCCGACGACACCGCACTATGGGTACTGACGAGCGGGAGAACCGGTTGGAGCGAAGTGACGAGATCGCGCTTGCGCTGGGGCTAACCATGGAGCGCGAGACCGCGAGCGGTCGGCCCTGGTGCCCACCTGCAACCGCCACGCGGCTGAAGCGGTATCTGACCGGCTATGCCAAGGAACTGGACGGTTTGTCCCACCAAGGCGTGAGGTTGTTTTATGCGATGGAGACTGCGCACCCCAATGGTGTCGCGGGCTTCCTCTACGGCGCATTGAAGCAGTTGACGCCGGACCATTTTCGTTCGGCTTTCGGTAACACGGGCCTGGGCACCAGCGGCGCGTTCGATGGCAACACGCTTCGCTTGACCGAACCTGGCCTGGCCGCTGCTTCCGGCAAGCCGTTTGAACTCTCGGTGAAGCAGATGCCGCTGGTCGCTGCCTATCTTGATGCCGCACACAACATGCTGGGCTTTGATCCGGTCCATGAACTGGTGTTGCCGCTATGGTCCGGCGATGGGGCGAGGGCCAGCGATGTAGCTGCCGCGCTCCGCACCGCACTCAGCAACTGGATGCGCCCGGGCTTGCAGAAAGAGCATTATCTCAGGCAGGCGCGGGTCATCGCCGCTTTCCTGCAGACACGGGCAATCACACGCCCTGACGGTATCGATGACGAGACCATCATCGCCCTGTGGGAATCGCAGGCGAAACTGATACGAGCCGACGCGCTGGACGAGAAATCATCCGAGCGACCGACAGAAGGCTTCAAGACCTACCAAAACGCGGCTCGCCTCACTCTGTATTACCGGCAGGCTTTGCAAACGGCTTGGAATGAGCGCAATGCGCAATCCGATGCAGTGTCGATCGGTTCCGCCGACAATGATGATGGCCGGATCGTGGAGATCGGCGTCGGGGATCGGCAGTTGCAGACCGCCGCCGGTTTTGACGGTGACGAATCTGGGAGCGATGACAGCGAGTGGATATCTCCGTTGGTCGCGCTGCGGGAGGAACCGGGCAGCCGTGTCAAGTGGACGAAGAAGCAGGAGGATATGACTCTCCTGGCCGGGCTGATCGACAGCCAGACCCTGCAGGGCAACACACATGCCGATTCCAAAGCGCTGTTCCAGACCACCCCACCTTTGATGTCCCATCTGAGGACGATCGTCCGTTACAGCGTTTTGGGTCCTTTGCAGACGAAATGGAGTTCAGGCAGTGGCGATCGGCCAGCGGCGGACGCGCAAAACGGCTACGCAGGCTTCATATCGCAACTGGCCAGACTGGTTGATGGTTTCGAGACGGTGCGTCTCGCGGCTGCCCACGTTCTTGTTTGCCGGCAGAACACTCACGGCGCGGCCCTTTTGTCCGAGATCGATCCGCATGCTGCGCGAACGGCGTTCAGGCTCGCGGGATTGGGGCCGAGTTTGGATGGCGATTGGCGCGAAGAGCTGGCAGTGTATTTTGAGGATTCAGACGACGCGTTCGCCAAGAGCACGCGGGCGGCCTATGAGGCGATCAATCGGGCCGGATTTCGCAAACAGGACCGGCTGGATGATGATCTGATGGCCGGCCTTGAGGCTGGCGCTCCATCCCTGACCGCCTTGCTTGGCATTGTCAGCGCGCTTGCTGCTGAGTTGGAGACAGCCGGAGTCGTTGACCGCTATGATGACGACTGTGCTCGTTTCGTCGAGACCTTCGAAATGATCTATGGCCGGGATAACAACGTCCCGGCCACAGGATGATTGTCGGTTCGCAATACGTAAGTCAAAGCTTACTTTGGCGGGCAAGCGAAAACCATCGGTCCCAGCTGGACAGCCGCAGCGAACTCGGGCTCGCCGGACATTGTCATCGATGCGGAAAAAAGCCTGCCACTTTCACCTGCCTCCAGATTGGCTGAAACCCCGCGGCGCATAATCTGCTCGCTGGCGCCGCTGGCATGCACTTCGACGAAAAAACTGCCACTGACCGGGGCATCGCCAGCAGTTACGATGACCTGCACATTGCGTTGCTGGCCACTCCTTGCGATGTCCAGATCGCAGCTCAGAATGGCTCGGGGTTTGGCATTCTCTTCCTCAGCCGCCTTGTCGGCTTCAACCGCTAGCGATTCCACGATTGCCGGATCCGGTGCCTTAATGTCGGCTTCTGCCGCGTTGGCATTGGGCTGAAACACGTTCAGAAATGCCGCGAAGAGCGGGACAACGGTTTGGGTAGACATGGTCTGTTCCTTTCCTGTTGGCTTGGATTGCACCGTCTGTGATCATTCGCAGTCGGCAATAACGAGCCCATACGAACGATCCAGATGAATGGGGTTTTTCGTGCGGCCGCCGGCGCACATGCCGAAAACCACGCGGTTGTCGCCACCTATGCTGTTGTCGAAAACGGTGCCTGTCGTGCCGCTGCCACTGCCGAACACGCCCAGCGTGCTCTGGCCTGTCCTGAAGACTTCGATCCACTGATCGTGACCGTAGCCCTCAAGATGAATGCGTCCGCGGCCCAGATCCGTCACCGAATATCGGCCGCCATCTCCCGTAATACGCGATGTTAACTCAGAGCCAGCCAACGCTGTCTGAATTGGCGCTGTAAGCATCATTGCCGCCAGCATCATTGTCTTTGTCAAAGCGTTCATGGTTTTCTCCTTTGTCACCAGGCTTTGATTTCAGGGGTATTCACGCATTCGATCACCCGTTCGGGATAGGCATGCGCCAGATTGAAGAATCCGGCGGCGCCGTCGCGTTCGATGGCGTCCCGAATCTGTTTGCAGGCCATGACCGTCCGGAACTTCGCCGGGATGGCCGGGGCCAAGCGATTGCTCGGGCATTCGATGCCGGGGTCCACGTGAGCCGCGGTTAGGCCACGGCAATACCGGTCTTCCCACGAGCCGGCTGGCCAGGATGAAGCGCCGGCAGCGTCCGACCGTTGCAGGTCGGTGTGTGCTTGTGCTTGCGCCATCGGCGCTGTGATCATGATGGCCAGCAAAGCCGGGGCGAAGCGTTTCATTTGTCTGTCCTCCGTGGGAGTGGCGTCTGCCGAACCGCAACAGAGGGCCGCATCGGTTTTTCCGTGCCGGGGCGTCAGAACGCCAAATCAACGCATGAAGTGGCCTGCAGACCGCGCCTGAAAACGGATTCTGAGATAACCGCCAAACCGGCGATATCGCGGCGGTCGCCGGCCAGCGGCAGGGTCGCTGGTGAGCACTTATGAACACACCACTTTCAGTCCACCGTGAAGACTTGGGTGGAGGCGACAAACCATCTTTATGCGGCGGCTGAAATTTTCCGGGTTTGCCACTGTTGTGGACACCACGGGCCAACAGGTCCGTGTTACTGAGGCAAACCAAAAAGGGTTGAACGGCGATGGCTGGTTGGCTGCAAACTATGTCGCAGAAGGTGTTTTCCGGTAGCAAGGTCCCGCGCGCGCCCTTGGAGAACTCCCAAATTCAGGCTCTGATCGACGCGATTGATGCCAACGATCGGCAGCGTCTTGGGGCTTTGCTGCGCCCATTTGGTGATGTCGATGCTCCATTGGCGAATGGCTGGACCTGTCTTCATTCGGCTGCAGCACGGAACCGGGCTGATATTGTCAGCTACTTGATTGCGAAGGGAGCCGACATCGAACGTCTGGGAACTCCAATCAGCCGCACGCCTTTGCAGGTGGCTGTCGCCGAACACGCTCTTGATGCAGCGAAAGCCTTGCTGGACGGCGGAGCAGACATTGACGGCTGTTCCGAAAATGGCCGCACCGCTCTGCATTGGGCGATCGCCGCAGATCGCTTCAAGCAAGGCAACCAAGCTTTCGACTATGTCATGGGGCACAACCCGGACGTCGATGCCGCCGATGAACATGGCGTAACGCCGGTCGATATGGCGATTGACTACGGAAATCTCGAAAAAATGGAAATGCTGCTGCAACGGGGTGCCAATCCCAACGCGCGGATCGACGGCGAGACGCGGCTGCACCGCGGTGTACCCTTTCTGTCGAAAGATCACATCTCTGTGCTGCTCAGGTTCGGCGCCGATACCGGATCATTCGATAAAGACGGGCGGCGGCCGGTGGATATCGCAATAGAGCGTCGCCGCTACGATTTGGTCGACATCCTGATGCCGCGACTAAGCTTGGGGGCAGCCACGCGCGCGGGTTCTCTGACCTCTTGAAGTGACTGATCGAAGTCATTGCTTCGAAAGCTCTGCCTCGTCTCATCATTATTTAGTCGACGGCCACCGCTGTATTATTGAGATCTGCAGCGCTTCACGCCCATCTCACTGCTCTTTTGAACTCGCAAATCTTCCACTCAACGCGGCTGCGTCCAAAAGGGGTCGGGTCAATTGGTAGAAACGGGCTCGGAACTGACATCGAGTCTCGACCACTCGTGGCGGCATTGCGGTCTAGGCATACAGCGGCCATGCGGAGAAATCTGTCCGGAATTCAGAGCCCGAGCTGCCCCATCGATGCTGACATAGCCGCCTGGCGGTCTGGGTCCCTTAGGCCGAACAAGGACCAGAAGTGGTCTTCCGAGAAACCTGCCTTCAACGGATCCAGCTTCCGCTTGGCAAAGTGCGCCTTTTCGTTCTGGCCGTAGCTGGTCAGAATGGCAGCGGCGATGATGCAGACATAGAGATGCGCATTGGGCGCGCGAATGGACCGGTCGGCGAACTCAATGGCCCGGTCGGCATCCTTCCTGACAAATGCGGCGAGCGCGCGGGCGCTCAGCATCGATTGAAGATGCGGATCGATCGGGCTGAGACCCATGGCCGACTGCACATGCCGGTCCGCCACCCCGCCCTCACAGATGATCGCGTTCAATTTGCCGCTGTTGTAATGCGCAAAGGCATAATTCGGGTTCAGTTCGATTGACCGGTCAACCCAACTTATGGCCTCGTCCATCTCCTGATGGATCCATTTCGCCCTGCCGAGCACCAGATTGCAGAACGGATCATAGGGATCGAGGTCAACGGCTTTTTCCGCCAGGGTGAGCGCTTGCGACCGGTGTTTGGCCTTTTCGGATCCGAAGCCGAGATTGCAATTCTCCAGCTCCGTATATGACAGGCCGGCAAGGGCGCGGGCAAAGCCCGGATCATATTCAGCCGCGCGCCTCAGGAAATGCTCTGCCTTCTCGTTATCAGCTCCGTTGAACCGGTAGAGGTGGTGAACGCCCAGATGATAAAGACCCCAGGCATTCAGGTTCTCTGATGGAACCTTGAGAAGCCCATCCGCCTCGTTCATCGCCACGCGGTGTTCGACCGCGTTCGCAACCGCGCTGGCAATCGTCTGCCGGATAGCAAACACCTCTTCGAGCGGCCCTGAGAAGGTCTCACACCAAACGACGCGATGGTTCCGGGCATCGGTCAGCTCGGCGATGACAGAGAGGTGGCCACCGGAAAGCTCAACTGACCCGGACAGGACGTAAGCAGCGCCAAGACGCGCATGGATGTCGTTAAAATCGATATCCGTCGGACCGAAACGAAAGGCCGAGCCCCGCGCGATAACGCGGATTGACCGCAACCGGGACAGCGTTGCGATCAATTCGGTCGGTACTGCCTCGGCAATCGCGTTGTGACTGTCCTCCGTACCGATCAACCTGAACGGCAGCACCGCGATCGCCGGAGGTCCGTGGATAGGTCGGCGTCCAGCGTCTTCCCCGGGCAGAGTTTGCGCCACAGCGGCCGTTGATTTTCCGCCGCGCGCCGCAACTTCCGCAACAAAACGGAAGCCGCGTCCATGCACGGTCTTAATGAATTTCTGGGTTGATCCGTCATCGCCCAGCGCGCGGCGGATCTGTTTGATTGCACCGGAGAGCGACGCGTCGGTGACGAAAACACCCGGCCAGACCTGCTGGAATATCTCATCCCTGGTAACAACGCGGTCGGCGTTTCGAACAAGCAGCAAAAGCAGATCGAAGTTCTTTGGCTCAAGCGGGACCGCCTGCCCGTGGTTTCTCAGTTCCACGCAGGCCACATCCAAGACGAACTCGTCGAACTCGTAAATCATCGGTGCAGGCTAGCATCAGTCCGGCCAACCACAAGTCAGTCGGACCTGTCCAAACAGCGGGTTCGCCCCCCCCCGCTCCGGCCTGAATTCCTTCTGGAATCATCATGCAATCCTCAGGCTTCCTCCAAGCACCTGCGAGGCGCGGGATCTAGAGCCGACCCATCGGTTGGGCGCCACTGGCTGCGCATCCTTCCGATGGCTCCCGCTCCAAATCGAAGGATTGCAAAAATGCCCCGTTCGCTCGTGTTCGCCTATGGCGTCATCGCCTACATATTGTTCTTGGCGGTCTTCACGTACCTTGCAGGCTTCCTGCTCGGCATCGTCCCAAAGGGTATCAATGATCCTGCGTCGGCCTCGGTGGTTCATCCCGTCGCCGCCGCTGCGATCAACCTTCTGCTCATTGCGCTGTTTGGCGTATTGCACAGCCTGCTGGCCCGCGATTGGGCCAAGCAGCGGTTGACAAAGGTGATCCCGCCGGCAGCCGAACGCAGCACCTATGTCGTCCAATCGAGCCTCTGTCTTGCGCTGTTGATGTGGCAGTGGCAGCCGCTGACCGGCACGCTGTGGCTGATCGAGGGACCCGCTTCTTTCGCCTTCTCTGGATTGTTTCTGATCGGTGCCGGTCTGGTGCTCTGGTCGACTTTCCTCATCGATCATTTCGAGCTCTTCGGGCTGTGCCAGATCTGGATGCATCTGAAGGGCGAGACCATGCCTGAGACGACCTTCAAGACGCCCGTTCTGTACCGTATTGTCCGGCATCCGATGCAGCTGGGCGTGATCGTCCTGCTGTTTGCCACGCCGCACATGACGGTCGGCCATCTTCTGCTCGCCGCCTCCATGACGGCTTACATCTTCGTGGGTCTTCATTTTGAAGAGCGCGCGCTCATCCGCGAATTCGGCGACCGGTACCGCACCTACCAAGCCCAGGTGCCGCTCCTGCTTCCACGCTTTGGCACGATCTACCGCGAAAAAACCGCGGCCTGATCCGACCTCGTCAAACCCAGAGTCGTTTCGCTTTTCGTTGAATCGCTCGATCGACTCCAGATCTCTGATTTGTCGCGCTTTCGAAAGGAAAGAAAATGTTGAAACCAGTTGTTATCTGCTCGGTCATCGCTCTGGCCATCGGCATCGCCGGTTTATCGGACTCGCTGATGGCGTCGTCGATAAACATCCAAAGCCTGGGCGAAGTCCCCTACGCGAAGTTGATGGCGCCGGTTGAGGCGTACAGATGGGACCGTTTTGAGCGTTCTTAGGGCCCGACTCGAAACTCATGGCGACCGCGCCAGGCGTCGCGTCAGCATCATGACGGAAGCAACGTAGAGGAAGGTTTCGGCCGAGGCGACGGTGCCTTCGATATCCTTGGCCGGCCGTCGGTTGCGACGTTGTGATGAAGAATCTGACTTGTTTGGGTTCCTACTAGAATTCGTGCCAGGGGCCTAGAAATCCAAAAATGAGCGCGCCGCTTCTTCGCGTGCCTGGCCCCGGGTCAGGCCAATGTCGTCCAGGGTCCGGTCGTCGAGTTGGGCCAAGTCCAATCGCTGTCGACGCACGCGAAAGGCCTGACGCAGCATTTTGGCGATGCTCGGCGTTTGGCGGTAAACACGTCCGGCATGGGTTTGGTGTTTGGGCATGTGTAGCTTCCTATGGATGTTTGTTCGAAGCGCCCGTTATTGTCCGGGCCATGCTTGCATCTGACTATCGCGTGCTCGAAAAACCTGAGAGAGACATGAAGGAGTTCTTAAAGTTCGCGCGATCGAAAGTGCGACTCGCAAAGGAGATGACCGCCAGTATGTGACAGGCGCCCTAAGGCTTGATATCGGCCGTCAGCACGCCGGAACCCTAAGTGTGTTCTGGCAGCTCGGCCCTTGAAACCGCAACGACGCAAAGAACAATGCCGTAGGCGCAAAGTGCCGCAATGATCGCATAGGTCACCGGCCCGGGGGCGAGCTGCTGTGCTTCGGGAAAGTACATGCGGGTGGCGCCGGCAATGCACACCAGACACCCCGCAAGTGTCACAAGGCCGCTGGCCAGAGAGCGCCAGTCGAAATGCGTGGTTACCACGACCAGCCCCGCCACCAGCAGAAAAAGCCCGTTAAGATAGACCATGGTCGGATCATTGTCGGACCAGATGTCCAGATTGATCGTCTCGGACGTGGTCGCGACAACAAGGGTCGGACCGACAACCGCGGCAATGCGTTTTCCTTGCATAGAGATTTTCATCACGTCGTCTCCTGTCGTGAGTCTCGGGACATGCGTGGCGGTTCCATTTGGAGCGCATCATGTGTGACGACGAAAGCAGCCAGGCGGACGAGGAGTGTTGTTGCACTGACCGGGTCCGACGCACCTCTGCTTCGGTCAGACATGCCTGCACAAGGGCGGCATCAGTATCCATGGCGGGACGCGGCCGGCCGGAGCAAAAGAGGATCGCGGTTGTCATGATGGGCGTTCGATGGGGTCGTCACACGGGTTGGCACGACAGACTGGCGGGCATAGAGCCAGCACGATCCGTTTGGACCATCGTCAAAATGGGCAGTCCGCTGACATCCCGATTTCTCGAATGCTGCCTGGGCGGCGATGTTCTGGGCGGATGTGCAGAGCATGATCAGCGGTGGGTCGATCCTGTTGAACACCCGATCGAAGGCCAGTGACAGCGCGGTCGAACCCGGGCCGCAGCCCAAAGCGTCTGGGTCACCGATGAAAATGTCCATATCCAAGGAACCTTCGGGAATGCCCATCAGACCGACGGAGGCAAGATCATCCAGGTCAACACGCTCCCAGCGGACATAGCCGATGGGGCGGTTGTCGCGGGCGATCAGGGCGTGGTGTGTCTCCGGCGTATCGTCGAACTGAGCGAGGCCCACTGACGAATCGCCCCACCACCTGGACACATGACCCATGGCCAGCCAACCTGCGACACGGGGCCGGTGCTGCGCTTGAGTGACGGGAAGCAGATGGATCATCCGAGGCCTCTTTGGGATGCGTTGACGCGCGCCCGAGGTGATGGGCACGCGCTAGTGGTCAGGACGTGACCTTCGGCAATGTGGGATCGCTGCCCCATTCGGCCCAGGAGCGATGGTACACACGCACCCGCGGGAAGCCTAAAAGCCGGAGCGCCACATAGCTGTGCGACGATGCAAGTCCATTCTGGCAATGCATGATCACGTCGCTTTCGGGCGTTATTTCATGTCGCTCAAAATGACTCATCAACGCGTCAGCCGGCAGGAACCGGCCATCGTCGCCGAGGTTTTGCGACCACGGGAGGTTGACGGCCCAGGGAATATGGCCCTCGGCGTACATATGCGGCGGCCGCACATCGATCAGCACGTCGTCCGCGGTATCCCGGTGGGTCAGAACATCGCCGGCCGTGGCGTGGCGGCGAGGACTGATTGCCGACTGGAACACTGTCGCTGCTTGCGCTGCGATGTCGGTGGTCGCAGGACCATTGGCTTCCAACCAGGCCGACCATCCGCCGTTCAGCACGGCAACGTTCTGATGTCCCAAATACTCCATCAACCATAGCATGCGCGCCGCATGGAACCCGCCACGGTCATCGTAGAAGACAACCATGTTGTCCGCGTCGATGCCAACGGATTCCAGCAATCCTTCGATCTCTGGGACGGAGCGCAAAGTTCCGTCGATCGGGCTATGCGGCGCAACAACGGCATTGGGATCAAGATGTACCGCACCGGGAATGTGCCCGGCGTCGTACTCCTCGCTCAGCCGGACATCGACGATGGCCAGCCCGATATCGGCCGTGCTGACGCCGCTGTCAGCCAGAGGTGAAACGGCGCCAATGAGCGCGCCGGGCTCCATCAGCAGGCTGGGGTTCGCGTATTGCACCGATTGCGCGAAGCCCAGTTTCGGCAAACCTAGAGTGGCCAGGCCCATGGTCAGGGCGCCAAAGGACCGGCGTGTCAGATGAGTCTTCATGTTCAGTCTCCTGGATTTGGTTTACTCTGGCATCTCGACGAGGCGCAGGTAGGGAACAGGGGCTTTCCAACCTTCGGGAAAGCGCTTGCGGGCTTTGTCGTCCGAGACCGACGGCACGATCACGACGTCCTCGCCGTGCCTCCAGTTCGCCGGTGTGGCGAGCTGTTGGCGTGCGGTCAGCTGCAGGCTGTCGATGGCGCGCAGCACCTCGTTGAAGTCGCGGCCCGTCGTCATCGGGTAGGAGATCGTCAGTTTGATCTTCTTGTCGGGCCCGATCACGAACAGCGTCCGCGCAGTGGCGTTGTCCATCGCGGTACGGCCATTGGCCGTGTCACCGGCATCCGCCGGTAGCATGTCATAAAGCTTGGCGATGCTGAGATCGGTGTCGCCGATCAGCGGATAGTTGGGCGCTTGGCCGGTGGCCGTGCGGATGTCGGCGGACCAGCGCGTGTGATCCTCAACCGGATCGATGGAAAGCCCGATCAGCTTCACGCCGCGCTGGTCGAACTCGGACTTCATCCGCGCCATAACACCCAATTCGGTTGTGCAGACCGGGGTGAAGTCTTTCGGATGAGAAAACAGGACGCACCAGCTGTCACCGACCCAGTTGTGGAAATGGATCGTTCCATGGGTGGAGTTAGCCAGGAAATTCGGCGCTTCAGAATTGATGGCAAGCGGCATGATCGTTCCTTCTTTGGTGATATCGGATGCAGCCCAATAATTGGACCGGTGTGGCCGTTTCGTATCCTGACCGGTTGCGTTGCATCCTGAACGAAGGCTGAAAGAGTTGTGAAAGCAGATGGGGCGCAGGCGTCATTGGGGAAACTGCACACGCGGCTTGGTATCTTCCGCGATTGCTGCAGATCCCGCGGATGGGCCAACGATGGAAGGGTCCCACAGCAGTCTTGACTGGATACTGCGGATGAGACCGAGCGGCGATCCGGCGCGACAAGACGCCGACACCGAAGGCTGAGCTTACGACGTCGGCGTCTGCGTCAATTCAGGTGCCCAGAACCTCGGCGCTTCTGCGCGATGCGTGGTGTCGAACCGGCGTCCCGCCGGGGCTGCCCTCAAAGACATGCAGGAAGGCGTCTGGATGCGGTCGGACGCGATAATTGTCGGTTTCGTCGCCGAACAATACGCGTCCTCGGGCATCAAGGGCGATGACCGTCGCCATTGCTGTGTCCCTCGGATATCCGCTCAGTCCTGCGGGCGCGCCACCCATATCGGCTATGTGCAATTGCGTTGCGGACGCCAGGCCGCGATCACGCAGAACCTGAAAATGCGACGGCAAATCGAGTTTTGCTGCCAGCTCTCGTGATTTCTCAAGGCTCTGGTTTGAGATGAACCGGATTTGAACATGTGCGGCGGCAAGACGATCCGCCCTGTCACGCAACTCTCGCAATTGGGCCATGCAGAGCGGGCACCAGTTTCCACGGAAAAACACGAGCAAGGTTTGCGAGCCGATGAAGTCTTCGGTCGTTATGCGCGCGCCATCCATATCCTCGAACGCCAGAGCGGGGAGCTGCTGACCGACAATTATGGCACCACTCTTTTTCCGCCCGTACCGCGAATAAACGAAGACATACCATTGAAGGCCTGCAAAGCTCAGAAGCGCCAAAAGGAGAGCCGCACCCTCGGAGCCTGCGAGGACAACCCCGAGAGCCGTTGCGGCCTGTACAGGGGTTAGGACGGAAGACGTCCGGGCGGCGCCGCCCTTCGCAAGGAATATGACCATGTAGATGGGCAGCGAGGCGGATGCCAGCAAGGCGCCATGCCAGGCCAGGGCCCCGCCCGTCGAGACGAGGTTGTGGACGGCGTAGATGGAACCGGCAACCATTGTGAGGAGAATTGGCACAAGGGCCCTTTGTTTGAGTTGCATGGACGTGTTTCCACCAAGTCTTGAGTGCGTTCATGCCGACATCCGAACGAATCCGATCCCGTTTGCGTGGGATTGTCCGCCAGCCGGGGAACGCCTACTCACTGCGAAATTGTTGGTCCTGAAGAAAGGCTGAAAGAGCCCTGAAAAGGTAACTGTCCCGGCGAGTGTCTGCCGAGCGAAACAGTCGCCGGACCGATTGGAATGCACTTAGTTCACGATGCCGTGTTGCAAGTATCGGACTTCTTTACGCGGCATTCGATGGAAAGTATGTCCGCTGGCGGAGGAGGCCGAATGCCATGCGGTACACTATGAACATTGACGGCTGGCGCATTGACGCTGCCGCTCGGACAGCAGAGCGGGACGGAAAGATGCAACAGCTGTCACCCCGCGCTATCAGGCTTCTCACAGCGCTGGCCGACGCAGACGGGGCAATGTTGAGCCGTCGCGACTTGCTTGACCGTGTTTGGCCGAACGTTCTTGTCACCGACGAAAGCCTGACTCAAGTCGTCTCCGAACTGCGACGCAAACTGGCCAACAGGGATTTGATCGCGACAGTCGCGCGGAGCGGATACCGACTGACGGTGCCTGTCGCATCTCCTTCCGAGAGGATCGATATTGCAGGGAGCCCGCATGACACAGGCCTGACGTTGGATGCCTACACTCTGTGCATCGAGGCGAAGGAATGTTTCGCGCGCGGCCTGGAAGGCGCACACCGCAGTTTCGTCGACTTGACAGCGCAGGCCGTTGCGGCCGCACCGACCTATGCGGAAGCCCGCGCGCTTCACGCATTGGCCCTCATGAAGAGGCATTGCCAGTGGTCGGAAGGCGAGGATCTGTTTGAAGCCGCCATGGAGGAGACGGCAGCCGCGCTCGCGCTCGACCCGCACCATGGTTTGGCGCATTTGTTGGAAGCGGTTGGGTTCTTCCTTGATGGGCGGGCAGTCAGGGCAATTCCTGCGCTGGAGGCTGCACTGGGGTGCGCTCAGAATGATTCGTTCATCCATCTGAATGCCGGGCTCGCCTTGTTGTCGATCGGCAACCGCCGAGGTGCTGCGGCGCTGGTCGCGCGCGCGGGGCAATTGCAACCAAATTCATTTGGCGCCGACGCGCTGTTGTCCCGAATTGTACTGAGGTCTGACCCACTTCGATCACGCGTTGCCGCAAAGCGTGCGCTTTCGATGGTGAGGCAGGAGCTCACTGTCGATCCCTACTCGATGCGCGCCCTCTACGCGTTGGGTCCGCTCCTTGCGCTTGTCGGCGATAGGGACGGCGCGCGCAAGGCTCTGGAAAACGTTGCCCACCACGATAGTCCGGAGGAGTACTTCAGGGCTTTGGGGTTTGCCCTAATCGGCGATTTCTCCTCAGCGCTAGAAAGGCTTGATTTCCTCGCTATGCGCGGATGGCGCCACGTCTCGATGCTGTCTCAGGATGCAGGCTTCAGGTCAATGTTCAACGACAACCGGTTCCGAACGCTGCAAAAGGAACTGGTTGCCGCATAGCGAAGGTGCCGCATTCGCCGTATTGGGCGCTTCAAATGGCTACTTTCATCGGTATTGCGGCCATCGGTTTGGGCTGCGGCATAAGGTGGTTTGGGCTCTAACATGCCGATTGTAACCTGGCAGGTCGTGGCGGCGTTCCGGACATAACCAAACGATAGCCGCTTTGCCGACAAAGCGACAAGGTTTGACATCGGGCGGAATGGCGTCTTTGACGATGCCTATACTGATTTCACTTGCGATTAAGAACGCTGGTCGCGCCTCTGCCGGCGGCATACATTTGCTCTGGGGCCGCCTTGGCGCGGAGCAATGCTGATATGCCGACAACCGAATTGACGAAATGAGCCGCCAGGTCGTCTAGTTCGGCCTCATGGCTGACATCACCATCACTGCGTGCGTTCTCAAGCGCGTTGCGAAAGCCCCTTGTCAGGCGCTCCAGGTAGGCATCAACAAACCGCGCGCTGCCGGGGTCAAGTGCAGCACGTTCAACGGCTGTGTTTGCCATCAGGCAGCCAAGTCCGCTGAATTTGGTTTCGCTTGCCGACGCGTATCCAAGAAATGCATCACGGATCGACTGCGCGTTGGCGTCAGGTGCCTCGATCGGTGCAAGAACACGCGACAGGTTGATCTTGCTGTAGTGCTCCAAGGCAGCCTCGAAAAGCTCCTGCTTCGAGCCGAACTCGGCGTACATGCTTTTCCGGTTTATCCCAAGCGCATCAACAAGTTCCGTCGTGCTCGTCGCTGAATAGCCTTGCCGTCTGAACAGCTCGATGGCGCGATCTAGGACGTCTTCTCGTTTGTATCCTTTTGGGTTGGGCATCGCTGCTCTCGAAATTTGTTGTTGACACCAAGGTAATCGATCTGTTACCTCAGTCAAGGTAATCGATCAGTTTACTTCATATCTGGCCGATCGAGAAACGCAAACAGGAGAACGACCATGACCTCGAATTCAATAACCGTTGTATACAAATGGGCGGCCAAGCCGGGCCAGCTCGATGCCCTAAGCGCCATCTACAAGGGCGTGACAGATGCCATGAAGGCCAATGAGCCCGGTGCTCTGGCCGTCCAGGTCTACGCCTCGGAAGAAGACAACGCGCTTTATGTGCGCGATGAATTTGCTGATGCTGGCGCCGTCGGCTTCCACCTTAGCGAAACCGCCGGCCCGCACTTCCCCGATCTACTCGAGATCGCAACGCCTGGTGCGTTCTACTTTTTCGGCAATGTCCCCGCCGAGATGAAACAAGCCGTTCGCGGCATGGGGCTCGCCGCCGAGTTCAGCGAGCATCTGGCTGGCTTTAACCGCTGAGCCGAACCGGCTCGCAAACCTAACAATTTGGAGAAACCAATGACCAACACACTTATCAAATCGACACTTGCAGCCGGGTTGATTGCAGCTTCGACAGGCTTTGGCCTTGCCGGTGAAACATCGACCGAGATTGCGCTGACCTATGTTTGGACCGCACACGACGGACAGGCTGAACGTCTTGTCGAGACCTACCAGGAAGTCGGGGAAATAATTGAAGCCAAAGAACCTGGATTGCTCCAGTAAGAAATGGCAATTTCTGAGAAGGGTGATCAAATCGTAATCTACGAAGTGTTCGAAGATGCAGAGGCGCTTGGCTTCCACCTGTCGCAAACCGCAGCACAGTTCTTCCCGCAATTGGTTGAGTTTGCAACGCCCGGTCCGTTCATCTTCCGTGGTGACGTCCCCGAACACCTTCGTACCGCGGCTTACCAGATGGAGATGGGTGCGATCTTCACCACCGAATGGAATGGCTTTGAACGCGATTGAATGCGCTCAAGGTTCTCACAAACAAGCTGAAAAGGCGTGGTCACTCAACTGGCCACATCCTTTGCTTTGAAAAGAAGCAGACATTCAAAACCGCAAATTCAATGTCTGAAGAGGGCTGACTTTGATGAAAAAGTCGCCATGATTGAGCCTTTGTCGACTGATTCAATTTCTCAAGTGATTTGGGAGACTGAAGTCGATGATGGGATCACGCAAAGAAGCCCAGGCGGTCCTGTTTTACGAATTCAACCTTGAGGATCATGTTCCGGCGGGACACCTGCTGCGGTCGGTAGATCGGTTTGTGGACCTGACTGGCATCCGAACACACCTTCGTCCTTTCTACAGCGACATCGGACGCCCCTCGGTGGATCCAGAACTGATGATCCGCATGCTGCTGATCGGTTACATCATGGGCATCCGGTCGGAGCGTCGGTTGTGCGAGGAAGTCCATCTGAACCTTGCCTATCGCTGGTTTTGCCGCATCGATCTGGCCGATCCGGTTCGTGATCAGTCGACGTTCTCCAAGAACCGCCACGGGCGGTTTCGCGAGAGCGATCTGTTCCGGCAACTGTTTGAGAATGTTGTTGCCCGCTGCGTTGACGCGGCGCTGGTTGGTGGTGAGATCTTCGCCGCCGATGCCAGCATCATTCGGGCAGACGCCAACAAGCAGAATTCGACGCCAAAGGAAGAATGGGACCCGGCCGCAATCGATCCGGAAGCCGCAACGCGAGCCGTTCGAGAATATCTGGACGTGCTGGACGATGCCGCCTTTGGCGCTGCCGGCGACGTCAACCCAAAGTTCACGTCCCATAGCGATCCGGCCTCCCAGTGGACAGGTGCACTTGAGGGGCCTGCCTTCTTCGCCTATGC
>JANSXJ010000332.1 GCA_024743015.1 Hyphomonas sp.
CCACATTGCCGCGGCCAGACAAGGCGTCGGCAGCGGTGCCATCGCCGGTTGCATCCACGGCGAGCGTTACGGTGAATTCCCGCCCGAATTGTGCTTCTGACGGTGTTTCATGCGCAATCGGGACCGTTCTCAATGACGTCATCAGACTGCTATCGGCTGAAGCTACGCCAAAGAAATCATCGTCCGCGCTGGACGATGGCGGCGTCAGGCTGCGGCTTCTCGGGCTCGACGCAATCGGAGATTCTGAGGCGCCAGGGGCGTCGAATCCGAAGCTTTCAGAGGGCGCAGGTGTTGACGCGGCACGCTCGGACTGAGGCTGCGTTTGCAAATATTGATACCCGCCAAAAGCAAGAGCTCCTGCACCGACAAGGATCAGCAGAATAGATAGGAAACGGAACATGGCGCGATTTTCTCCCCGATCACCAGAAGAAGCTATCACAAATTTCTCGGTTAAAAACCCGTCGCTTTTGGGGCGCGTCCATTCATCTCCCAGTCGGGTCGGTGCGCGGGCGCTTAAACCGACCGTTCTTTCGTCGCTGTGAAGCGAATATCCGGGTTCTTTTCCTGCGCGTATCCGACATCCCAGGCATTCTTCGCCAGATAGACCGGGGCGTCGTCGAGATCGGTACCAGACGCCGATTTATTCTTGTCCAGAAAAGCGGCCAGCACGGCATCATCATCACAGTGAATCCAGCGCGCGACATTGTAGGGTGCCTCTTCAAACATAACATCCAGACCGTATTCGTTGACCATACGCTCGGCCATCACGTCGATTTGCAGAGATCCAACGGCCCCGACAATCATGTCTGAGCCGATGGTCGGCTTGAACAGCTGGGTCACGCCTTCCTCGGCCAGGCCTTCCAGCGCCTTGCGCAAGTGCTTGGCTTTCATCGGATCTGTCGTGCGCGCGCGTCTGAGGATCTCGGGCGCGAAGTTTGGAATGCCCGCAAACCGGATATCGCCGTTTTCTGAGAGGCTGTCGCCCACACGCAGCTGACCATGGTTGGGAACGCCAATCACATCGCCCGCATAAGCGGTTTCCGCGATTTCCCGATCCTGAGCCAGAAACATAAGCGGATTGTGGATGTTGATCTGCTTGCCTTCCGCCGTCTTCAACCGCATGCCGCGTTTAAACTCGCCGGAGCAAAGCCGCAGGAACGCCACCCGGTCGCGGTGATTGGGATCCATGTTCGCCTGGATCTTGAAAACAAAACCAGCGACCGGTTTGTCATCGCGGTTCAGCGTGTGCTGGGCATCCTTGCGATGACAGGTCTGTGGCCGGGGTGCGGGTGCGAACTCCTCCAGGACTGACAAGAGCTCACCGACCCCGAAATGACGCAATGCCGTGCCAAACACGACCGGAGTCATGTGACCTTCGAGGAAGGCCTGCTTATCAATTGTGGGAAGCATTTCGCGCGCCATTTCGGCGCCCTCTTCCAGTTCTTCGAGCGCGCTCGGGTCGACCTGATCACGCACGTCGTCCAGGGACACACGCGGGGACTCGCCCGGGGTCAGACCTTCATCCGCGGTCTTTTTGGAATAGTGCAGAAACTCGCCTGTTCTCAGATCGCTCATCCCACCAAAACGTTGCCCGGAGGCAGCAGGCCAGTAGAGCGGCGCGCAATCGAGCTGCAATTGGTCCTGGATCTGGTCGAGCAATTCGAGCGGGTCCAGCGCTTCCCGATCAAGCTTGTTGATGAAGGTCACGATCGGAATATCGCGCAGTCGGCAGACTTCAAAGAGTTTCAACGTCTGCGGCTCGATCCCTTTGGCGGCGTCCAGAACCATGATGGCGCAATCGGCTGCGGTGAGGGTGCGATAAGTGTCTTCCGAGAAATCCTCGTGACCCGGCGTATCAAGCAAATTGTAGACATTACCGCGATATTCGAACGTCATAACAGAGGCACTGACCGAGATACCGCGGTCACGCTCGATCTTCATCCAGTCGGAGGTTGTCCGGCGGCGTTCGCCGCGCGCCGCCACCTCGCCCGCTGCACGGATCGCCCCGCCAGCCAGAAGCAGGTTTTCCGTCAGCGTGGTCTTACCGGCATCAGGGTGCGAAATGATCGCAAAGGTTCGGCGGCGACCCGCCTCTTCGGTCAAGGACATTGGAATACTCGAATATGATCAGGCGTGCGGTTAAACGAAAATGCAGGCCCGTTCAATCGATTGCTCTGTGATCTTTCAAGCCGTGGCGCTGCTCTGCTCGTCCCGGTCATTGGCGGCGCCGGCTCTGAACGTTTCGAGCACGAGGGGGCGAACGTCCTGCAGACGTGCTTCATACAAACCGCCTGCAATCGGTTTGAGGATCAGGCTGTTGGCGCCGGTCTTCGAAACGATCAGCGCGGCGATGTCTTTTAGCAGGTCCTGATCGGCATCAGCGGTTTGTCCCATCCAGGGGTGGAGCTGCGTCTTGGCAAACTCGACCGCATCCGATGCCCGCAGCTTTCGCGGATCTCCGCATCCCATATCGCGCCATCGCGCCAACACTCTCGCCTCCGGCGCATCGATCTCAATGATCGTGTCATTCAGCAAAAACAACATGGTTCGTCCCTCACTTAACGCCCATGTCGCGGATTTGCGGTTAACGAACGGTTACAACGCCTGATTGAAGCGCCTATTCTATGGGTTCGGTCAGGAAATGTCGTCCCTCGCGATCCTCGATTTCGATGATCCATAGGTCGCGATCGCGGTCTCGCGCACGGCTGATATAATCGTCGACGCTGGCTTCTTCCGGGCCAATCCCCTGCACTTCCAGATCGACGAAGACGCGCTCGCCCTCCATCGAAGTTCGCGGAACGTAGGCGCGCGCACCTCCAGCTAAATCGGAAACCTTGATCAGGACGTCACCGCGCGACTCTTCCCCGCGCTGGACGATGAAGGCGGCTGAACCCGCGACTTGCGCGCGCCGCATCAATGCATCGACCCAGATCCGTGTAGAGAGGCGTTCTTCAAACATGACAGGTCGGTCCTTTCAGGAGCAAGAGCGCCGCTTTCACTCCGCCGCCCTTTTCTGGTCTTCCTGTAAGGCTGGCAGAGTTACGGTCACAGTTGTGCCAGCGCCAAGCGCTGTCTCGATCTTCACCTTGCCGCCCTGCATTTCAACCAGGCGGTGGACAAGCGCGAGACCAAGCCCCGTCCCCGGGCGTCCTTTTGCATTTCGGCCTTGCGAAAACGGTGCAGCGATCCGGGCCAGATCAGTCGCGTCCATACCCGTGCCCGTGTCGCGCACTTGCAGTATGGCTTCTCCGTTTCGTACGCCGGACAGAAGCGTCACCGTGTCTCCGGTCGCTGAATACTTGATCGCGTTGGAGACGAGATTATCCCAAATTCTGCGAATGGCTCCAGCGTCGGCCATTGCCAGGACCTCACCATCACATTTCATGCGCAAGGCGATGCCTGCTTTGTCGGCGGCGGGCTGTGACTGGCGCAGCACACTTTCACCGCTCGCCGCAATATCCATCGGAGCGAGATCGAGCTCATAGGTCCCTGCTTCTGACTTGGCGTAACCAAGCATGTCCTCAACCAGGCGAAGAAGCGCTTCTCCGCTTTCGCGGATGAGTCCTGGATAATCCTTGTATGCCTCCGGCATCGGCCCGCGAATCTCTGCGTCCATGACGTCGGCAAAGCCAATCACCGCATTGAGCGGGCTTTTCAGATCGTGCCCAAGTCCAGCGAAGAAATTCGTGCGCTCGAGGACTTCATTCGAAAGCGCAGCGTCCTCAACCTGCGCTGGCGCTAGAACGACAATCTTCCCCCCGTCCGTTTTGAACCTGCGAATCACCAGCGGCTCGCGAGCCGTTTTCAATTCTGTCGCTTCAGGAGCGATCAGTTTGTCAAAAACCGCACCGACGCGAAGACCGACCAGATAGTCAGTATTTCCCCAAACGGAGCGAACGCGTCCAAGATCCGTCACGCTGACAATCAGGATTTGATCCCGATTTGGGGCGATTGCCTGCGCATTCTCCGGTCCAGATTGGGACACCTCTACAGGTCGCTGCGCCACCTGTTCGGATCGACCCGCAAGTGAATAAATTTGCAATATGATCAGTACGGTAAACACCGCGGCACCAAGCAGCGTGCCGACCTGACCGCCTGCGAGTGTTACAGCTAGCGCGCCAGTTCCAGCGAGACAAATTCCGCCCAGAAGCCAGTAACTCTTAACCGAGTTCCCGCGTTCTCGACGTCTCATCTTAACGGATTGGTCAGGTCTGTTAGGCATTTTCCTTATCGTGGATTCATTAAATATGCGGCAGAATCCGAATTTCAGCAGATGCTAGCCTTTGC
>JANSXJ010000514.1 GCA_024743015.1 Hyphomonas sp.
ATCTGCTCTGTGGACAGAGCCGTGACGGCGACTGGAGTGTCCTGCAGATTTTCTTCAACGCGCTGAGCCGTGACGGTCACGGCGCCCAACCGCCGGGTTTCGGCGTCACCGTCTGCATCCTGCGCAAGCGCGGGAGCGGTAAATGCCGTGGATAGTGCGGTTACACCAACCGCGCAAATTAGAGCCTTTTTCATTGCCGAATTCTCCTCAAAAGTCGGTGCGAGCCAATCGACCCAATCCAATTGATATACCATTTCGCGAAATTGGCGAGATTTGTCCGGTCAAATGAGTTCAACCTGTGATAATTTTATCACTCATCGGGTGTGGTGGGCGCTTCCGGAAGGCCCTCCACCAACAGGACATCAAAGTCCCCCCAACCATTGTCCAGACGAGCGCGTCGAAGCGCATCATATTCCGGACTGGTCCAGAATGCCCGCGCCGCATCGGCGTTCGGCCATTTGCTGATGACATAGCTTGGCGGACTGTAGTCGCCCTCAAGCACTTCAATGCCAGGGCCGCCGCCAATCGCAATATAGTGCCCGCCATGCGCCGCGTAGATCGGTGGAAGCTTAGCGGCGTACCCCTCCATAAACGCTGGACGATCAAACACCTCGCCAAGGACGATCATATAGGCTGGCGTGTCGGCCGTGGCCTCAGCATCAACAGATTGCCCGATAGCGGCTTGAGGTTCGAGGCCAACGCATGCGGCAATCCCGATCCCTCCCGATAGACCGATCACCGCACCTGCGATAAATCCTTTCATGAATGCCTCCCTCATATCTGGACTTCTGTTAAAAGATATATCAATTGAAGGGAGCACAATGACAAGCGGAAAAGAAATGGCAATCGATCTCTCCCAACCGACCATGGTCACCTCCGACAAGACGGCGCGCGAAATCTTTGAAGAGGTCCGCGCCAATCCGGCGCGCGCGCGGTTCGGGTTTGGGGAGAAGCTCGCCATCATCAATGTTGATCCGCAAAAGGCCTATACACGCCCCGACCTGTTCCCGAAAACGAGCTACATCACTGACCCGCGCCAGATGGAGCATATCGACGCAATCTCGAACGCTGCACGCGCCAAGGGATTACCAGTCGTCTGGACGCATGTGGCTTATATGGAGAACGCGGCCGACGCTGGCGTATGGGGAACGCGGACAGATACGCCTGACAGCCTGCAAAACATCAAATATGGCTCAGACCGTCACGCTTTCGACGACCGCGTGACCATCGATGAGTCCGTCGACGCCGTCTACACCAAACGCATGCCGTCGGCGTTCTTCGAAACCCCGCTTCAGAGCTTTCTGACCTGGCACAAGGTCGACACTTTGGTGATTACGGGCGGCTCGACCTCTGGCTGTGTCCGCGCGACGGCGGTGGACAGTCTCAGCCACGGTTACCGCACGATCGTGCCGATCGAATGCGTCGCCGACAAGCATGAAAGCTATCATTTCGCAAACCTGACAGACCTGCTGATCAAGTATGCCGATGTGGTGCCGGTCAGCGAGGTTCACGACGCGATTGCGGGGTATACTGCATGACCCACCGTCCGACGGTCCCGGACTTGATCCGGGATCTCAAACCATCTGCGCCCACCGCGTCGCAACAGACCCCGGATCAGGTCCGGGGAAGCGGGGCATCTGATGCACGCTGATCCTAACCTCTATGATTACTGGCCATATGAAGGGCGACCCAAAATCGTCTGGCCAGGCGGCAAGAAGCTCGCCTTCTGGATTGCGCCGAATATTGAATATTACGAGTTCCAACCCCCGCATAATGACAAACGGCCTGGGTGGCCGCGCGGAAATCCGGACGTGACCGCATACTCTCAGCGGACCTGGGGGAACACGGTAGGCCATTGGCGCATGATGGATCTGTTCGACAAGTACGACCTGCGCGGGTCAATCTCTTTATCTATAGGACTGGTCGATCATCACCCGGAGATCATAGAAGCGGTCAACGCCCGAAACTGGGAATTTTTCTCGCACGGAATTTACAACACGCGATACTCCTATGGCATGGATGAAGCGCAGGAACGCGCTGTGTTGGAGGACTCGATCCGCACGGTTGAACAAGCCACCGGAAAACGCATTCGAGGCTATCTCGCCCCGGCCCTGACCCACACAGAAAAAACCCTCGATCTGATCGCGGAATATGATTTCTGGTACACATGTGACCTGTTTCAGGATGATCAGCCGCAACCGATCAAGACCAAAACC
>JANSXJ010000401.1 GCA_024743015.1 Hyphomonas sp.
GCTGATGGCGCTTGCCTCAGCTGCAGAGGCGGGCAGAGCCGCCGAAGCCGCGAGCACCGCAGTTAGGACGAGTTTTTTCATATTAATTACTCCGATCGCCCCGGACGTGATCCGGGGTCTCGTGCGTCTTGGTCGGGACGATAGGGGGGAGATCCCGGATCAGGTCCGGGATAGACGGATGGGAGGTCATGAGGAAATCCTCTCATTTACGGTTTCGCCGCCACGGGTCAGCATCATCGCAGTGACGATTTCATCGTCTGTATCAAGGTTGAGGCTGCCATCCTCCGCCGTGATGAGCGGCAGGAAGGCAATCAGGTTCTTGGCGTAGAGCGCGCTGGCATCGGCTGGCAGGTGCGCCGGCAGGTTGGTGAAGCCGGCGATTTTCACGCCGCCTTCGTCCACGATTACATCCGGTTCAGACAACGGGCAGTTGCCGCCCTGGCTGACCGCCATATCGACGATGACCGACCCCGGGCGCATCGTCTTGACCATGTCTGCGCTGACCAGGACGGGGGCTGGTCGTCCAGGGATCAAAGCAGTCGTGACCACAATATCTTGCTTGGAGATGTGGTTGGCGACGAGTTCAGCCTGCTTCTTCCGATATTCTTCAGACATTTGCTTGGCATATCCGCCAGCTGTCTCGGCCGCTTTGAACTCTTCGTCTTCGACCGCGATGAATTTCGCGCCGAGCGAGGCGACTTGTTCTTTCGCCGCCGGGCGGACGTCGGTCGCGGTTACGACAGCGCCGAGGCGACGGGCGGTTGCGATGGCCTGCAGGCCAGCAACACCGGCGCCCATCACGAACACCTTGGCCGGAGCAACCGTACCCGCTGCGGTCATCATCATCGGCATGGCGCGCCCATAAAGCGTCGCGCCTTCGATGACAGCCCGGTAGCCAGCAAGGTTCGACTGCGAAGACAGCGCGTCCATGCTCTGAGCGCGTGTGATCCGCGGCGTGAATTCCATGGCGAGCGTCGTGGCTTTCTTACCGTTGAAAGCCGCTGCGTCGAACTTGAACGGATCAAGCAGGCCGATCACGGTGATGCCGTCGGGAAGTTTGCTCGCGTCCGGCGTTCGCACGCACAGGACAATATCAGCCCCTTTCAGAGCGCCTTCCGCGGACTTCTCGACCTTGGCGCCCGCCTCGGTATAGGCGGCATCAATGTAGCCGGCATCGAGGCCTGCGCCAGCCTCGATCGTGATTTCATGACCAAGCCCGACATATTTCTTGACGGTCTCGGGTGTGACGGCGACGCGTCGATCGCCCGCTGCCACTTCTTTTAAGACTGAGAGTTTCATGGTGCTCCAATAGGGTATGGTTTTGCTGCAGGGCAACAAAAAAACCTAAACAATAGAATCAGATTTCCAAATACTTGCCTCTAGAGAAAGGAAATTGCTCTATTCTCATTGGCTTGTGATCCAGGTTTCAACATTCTCCTCCAGGATTTGAAGAGGCACCGGGCCATCCTTGAGAACAACATCGTGGAAGTCCCGGATGTCAAACGCGTCCCCTAGTCGAGCTCGCGCATCCTCGCGCAATTCGAGGATCTTATTCATGCCGATCTTATAGGCGGTCGCCTGTCCCGGCATCACGATGTATCGCTCAATGGCTTTGCGTGCGTCGCCTTCGGGGTTGGGCGTATTGACGAGCAAATAGTCGATCGCTTCCTCCCGCGTCCACTTCTTGGCGTGCAAGCCTGTATCTACAACCAGCCGCGCCGCCCGCCACAATTCCATCGCGAGACGACCAAAGTCAGAATACGGGTCTTCATAGAAGCCCATCTCTTTGGGCAGGAATTCCGAGTAAAGCCCCCAGCCTTCGGTGTACGCGGTCACGCTTCCATATTTTCGGAATTTTGGAATGCCGGTCAGCTCTTGCGATATGGCGAGTTGCATATGGTGGCCGGGAATACCCTCATGATAGGCCAGCGCTTCCATTTGATAGAGCGGCATGTCCTGCATGCGGTACAGGTTTGCATAATAGACCCCCGGGCGAGACCCGTCTGGTGCCGGGCGCTGATAGAAAGCTTTGCCAGCAGCGCGTTCGCGGAAGGCCTCAACAGCTTTCACTTCCATCTCGGCTTTTGGGAACGTGTTGAACACGGTCGGCAGAGCCTCGCGCATGGTGTCGATCATCGCCGTCGCTTCTGCAAGGTATTCAGCTCTGCCTTCATCCGTATTCGGCTTGAAGAATTGTTCATCGGTTCGCGTGAACTCGAAAAAGTCCTGCAGCGTGCCGTCATATTCGACCTGCTGCATGATCGCGCGCATTTCCTCATGGATGCGAGCCACTTCCGACAGGCCAAGTTCGTGGATTTCGTCGGCGGTCATGTCGGTTGTGGTCATTTGCGCCAGGCGATCGCGGTAATAGGCGTCGCCATCCGGAAGTTTCCACGCGCCATCATCCGTCGTTGCATTGGCCTGATCTTCGCTCACCCAGGTGATCAGCTCGAAATAGGTCGGGTAGACGTGATCCAGCAGCGCGCCGCGAGCTTCGAATTTGAGATCTTCAGCCTCCTCCTCGGTGATCGTGGTATTGGTGACGAGCGCGTCGACCTTGCTGACGAAATCTGCATACAGAGGCGATGGCCGCTCAGGTCCGACGCCTTCGAACGGATAGCCGTCAATCACATTCGCGGCGCCTTCAATGACAAAATCATAAACGAAGAGCGGCGGGCGAATGCCCATTTCGGCGGAGGTTTGGGCGTTGGCGAGATTTTGCCCGAGATAGGTTTCGACCCCGCGCAACCGGGCGATATAGGCTTCCGCATCCGACTTGCTCGTGACTTTGTGCTGGCCGATCAGGAAAGAAGCGATCCCGGCATGCGCCCCGCGCATCTGACTGAACGTGTAATTGTGCCAGCGCCGCGCGAAGGCTTTTTCAGCGAGTTCGAGCTGATATTCTGCCAGGCGGAACGACAAGCGGCCCTGGTCTGAAAGGCTTTCCGGATCGAACAATTCTCGCATCTCGGCGACAGTTGCACGCTGGATTTCCATTTCAGCCAGGCGATTGGCGTCCGACACATCGTTCCACTTGTCGTAATTCTCGCGGCTGCCCAGGAACGTGGCGCTCATCGGGTTTCGCGACAGGCTTTCATTGAATTTGGTTTCGAAGAACGCATTAAGCCGTTCGGTTTCAGCTTCCTGATCGGCGTGTAATGCCTCGGTCTGCGCCGGAGGTGTTTCAGGAGACGTGGAAGCCGGTGTCTGGCCTCCACACGCGGCCGCTCCAGCGATCAAAACAAGGCTGAGGGCTGAGGATACAAGACGCATAGCGAACCTTTCGTAAACTGTAATGAAACCTCTATAATTTGTCGGACGAGATTAACCAGCCTTCTCGTTTGATTAACCATTCCGGGTGCAAAAGGATATATTGGAGCAGGTACGATGCGACACGGTGCGAAGTCCTGCTATA
>JANSXJ010000365.1 GCA_024743015.1 Hyphomonas sp.
AGATGAGAACCGGTTTGGAGGACTGGTTCGTTGGGATCGTCAAAAACTTCGGATTGCAGAAGTGTTTCGCGCTTGACCATAAAGGTGAACGGTACGCCTTCCAAACGGCCTGTTGCTAACGCGTCTTCATTGAAGTCCGTTGATGTGACGGCATCCAGTATGGACGTCTCCACAGTGTTGATCCCGGTTCCCACGGCGACGCAGTCGGGATGCTCAAGCATGTAGAAGAGCTGACTTTCGATCCGGTCCTCCCTGGAATGGTTGGTTGGCGAATGCCAGATCACGAAGGCGCCGCTCGCGATGTCGACTAACCTCCTGCACATTTCAGCCTCACCGATGGGCGCGTCGGTCCGTTCAATCACCAGTGGACGGTCGACGTTTGCGAGAGAAGGATCCTCCCTTTTCAAAGGGAAGCGCGAACCGTTGTCGAAGATGACGATCTCAATGTTCTGAAACTGTTGTTTGGCAATGGACGCGATGGCAGCGTCGAAATGCTTATGATCGTCTTGGAACGGCACAAGGACCGAAATGAGCGGAACAGTTCCTTTCAGTGGCATTTTAAGAGCGTCGGTCCGTTCACGCACCGTCAAACCGGGTGCTTTCAGGAAATACTCGTCGCGCAGAAAATGCAGGTTCCTGTCAAAATCGAGAGACAAGATTGGGTCAGGTCGACCGGCCCTTCGCTCTCGCATGGCAAAGAACGCAATCATTAACAGACGGCGGATCGGCGCGAAATAGACAGAGTAGGAGTATGGGTGCTTCCTGTAGGTGTAGAGCGGATTATCTAGATTGGTTATCTTGTAGTGGTCGCAAAAACGCATGACCCATTCTAGGTCGCCGCCGCCAGGAAAGAACGCGTCGCGTAGCCGACCGATCGCCTTCGCAGATTCTGAACGCAGCATTAGGCTTGCAGTGCACAGGTGCGGATCTTCCGCCAAAGCAGCGGGATCAGACGGGAACCGCTCTGTCCTTAGTGTACGAAGGTCCGAATCGGCCACCACTATTGCCGTTCCGACAGCATCGATGTCTTTGTTCCGATCAAGATACTCTACCTGCACTGAGAGTCTGGACGGACTGCAACAATCGTCGGCATCCATCCAAGCAATGTACTCCCCCCGTGCCGCCTCCAGAAGGCGGGAGCGCACGACGGGCTCTCCTCGGTTGCTACTCTCTGGTTCAAGAAGCACAATGCGTGAGTCGAGCGCTGCAAACCGAACAGCGACGTCTATTGATCCGTCGGTCGACCCATCATCCAGGATCACAAGTTCGAAATCGCCGAAAGTCTGGTTGAGTATGCTTTGTATCGCAGTCTCGAGATAAGGGGCCGCATTGTATACGGGCATTAGGACGCTTACGTGTGGAGATAGCGGCTTCATTTGTTGGCTACTCTGGTCTGTGATACGATATTGGCCGCTTCATCGTTCTGACAGGCGATAGCCGGCGTCCCCAGCGATCCACTGGCCGATTGTCGCCGCTTCCGGATCTTGAACTCGTCAATGACCACAGCCGGCTCTCTCCCGGCCAGATCGTCAATGTGTTGATCACCTGCGCCAGGCTTGCGGGCCATTTTGACGATCCGGCCCTGATGCATGGTCTACCCGAGGAGATCATCCTCGACAACGGCCTGGAAGGCACAAGCCGCGCCATATTGGGCTGGTCCATGCGGACCAGCGTTCGTCTGCGGCTCATCGAGCCGGGCAAAACCCGCTGTCAGCGAATGCAAGCAATCGCTTGCCGTGCAGCGGCGCAGAACGACTTCATCGAGAGTTTCAATGGCAAGCTTAGGGACGAATGCCTGAATCTGCGCAGGTTCAGCCCCTTGCGCAGGGTTCGCGAGGAGATCGCCCGCTGGCCAGTCCATTGCAGCACCGGGTCACATACCCATAAACGAGATTCCCATTTCGAAGCTGCTGTGATTCATTGCCTTCAACGTATGGAGGCTGTGATGGCACGATTTGATTTGACGGATTTCGAGTGGTCTGTGATCGGGCCGCTGTTGCCGACGAAGGTTCGCGGCAAGCCTCGGGTGGATGATCGCCGGGTATTGAATGGCATCTTCTGGCGCTTGCGCACCGGAGCGCCCTGGGCTGACATTCCGGCTCGTTATGGCCCGCATACGACCTGCGTCAACCGGTTCAACCGATGGCGCAAGGCGGGGCATTGGGCGCGTATTCTGGAAGCGATCTCAGAGGCTTACAAGGGTGACATCCAGATGATCGACTCGTCCTCTATCCGCGTCCATCAGCATGCCGCAAACGGTCAAAAAAAGCCCAGCGATCCGTTCTCAGGCTCTCTTGGACCGATGGCGTTCGCCTTCGAACCATGGGTCGTTCGCGAGGCGGCTTAACCACCAAGATCCATGCGCTCGTCGATGCTGAAGGCCGTCCGATCCATCTCAAACTCACTGAGGGTCAGGCCCATGACGGACGATCGGCAGCCGATATGTTCGACACGGTGCAACACGGCCATATTCTGCTTGGTGATCGAGCTTACGACAGCGACGGCTTGCGCAAAGACCTCAATGCGCGCGGTGCCTGGGCTTGCATCCGCCCTATGCCAACGCGGGTCAATGTTCCCGCCTTCAGCAGCTGGGTCTATCGACAGCGCAACGCCGTCAAGCGGTTCTTCAACAAACTCAAACACTTCCGAGCCGTCGCCACACGCTACGACAAACGCGACGACAACTACCTCGCATCCGTCCAACTCGCTTCAATCCGAATATGGCTCAGAACTTATGAGTCGGTGACCTAGCCTGACAATGGCCGAGCAGATGGTGCTCGGCCACCCTTGTCATCGGCCAGATCCATGATTATCGATCGTTCGGTGGTCTCAGCTATGCAGACGCGATTGCGGCCCTCGCTTTTGGCGCGATAGAGCGCTCGATCTGCCTGAACCAAAGCGTTGTCCAGTTCGCTGGTCTCGATGGGCGCGACGCCGAAGCTGGCAGTCACAGGGCGGTCCCAACACAGCATGTCGGTCAGCTCGAGCTCAATTGCGGTCCGAAGTGATTGAGCGACAGCGTTGGCCGCCAATGGTTCGCTGCGCAACAAGACGATCGCAAACTCTTCGCCGCCCAACCGTGCAGATACATGTGGCGGCTGGATGGTTTGGTCCAGCAAGTCACCGATTTTGGCGATCACGCGATCACCCACCTCGTGGCCGAAGCAATCATTGATTGATTTGAACCGATCGATATCGAGCATGATGATTGCTGCCGGAAACGTCGTGATTGGTTCGACGGCCTCGAAGAAACCGCGTCGGTTGAGAAGGCCAGTCAGGCTGTCAGTCGCTGCCGCATCGCGGTAACGAACAATCTGTTCGCTCATGACATGAAAGAAGATGGCCGCCGCGAGAGTGAAGACAGCTGTGAGATAGATCAGGCTAACGATGAAGCCGTATGTCTCCAGTTGTTCGACTGCGCTTTGATTTCGGTCCAAGCGCACGATCGCGGCCACGATTGGCCGGGCCATGATGGCCAGTGCCGTCAACATCAACAGCGCCGAGATGAGACGATGCTTGGTGGCAGGTTGAGGCAAACGCAGCAACGCGACCACAATGTACGCAATCGTTGCACCGTGCCACGCACTCACCGCGATCAGCCGAGGGATGCTCATCTCGATTTGGCCGCTGAATGCGATGGTCAGCGCTGTACCGATTGCGAAACTGGCCCAGAGGACCCCAGGCGCCGGGCGGATCGAGAAGCTAGAGCATCTTCGATGAAAACAGAGTCGGTTTGAGGATTCCCGCAGCCGGCGTTGTCTGATTCACTGCTCCTTGTGATTTGCGAGGAGGTGGAGATGACGAGGAGCCTGAGCACAGACCTGCGCAGACGGGTGCTTGCGG
>JANSXJ010000511.1 GCA_024743015.1 Hyphomonas sp.
CTGATCTTGTCCGTGATAAGGGACCTCGAAGCGTTCATGCAGTCCGATGGCGGCTCAATGGCGACCTACGCGCAGGCATCCTGATGGATGCCTCCGTGTGAGGTCGCCATGCATACAAATGGAAAAGCCCGAAAGGTTAGCGCGCACCTGCAAGGCGCAACACTTCTCGCACAGGTCCAAGATTACTGCTTTGACGCAAATCAAGGAGCAGATTCATGCAGTCGCTGAATTCAACCGTATCGCATGCGTCTGACTCGCCGATGCGGTTGACCACATCTTCGTCGAAGAACCAACTGATTGGCAAATCAAGGACCTGCGAAATTTCATATAGGGTTCCGGCAGAAACGCGGTTCACACCTTTTTCGTATTTTTGAACCTGCTGAAAAGTCAGGCCGATCATGTTTCCGAGCTGCTCTTGCGTGAGCTTCGCGTCGCGGCGCGCCTGACGGATTCGGCGACCAACTTGATGATCCACGTGTGACGGGGTCTTGGCACTCATATTTATCTCCATTCGCGTGCGGCGTGTTATAATTGAAAATGCCGCTTATTCGCGCTGAGATAGTATGTCGGACATGGTGAAGAGAAGGTAAACTTGTTTACACGTCGTGGTTGTCGCGCAAAACGGACTGCGAACACATTGTTTCTTTTATGCTATTTTGAATTTCGGACGCCTTGCTTTTCAGGGCGAGAATTTGCGCGTTCAGAGCCTCGGCGCGGGCTTGGAGGTATCGTCCGTAACCATTTTGCAGACTGATTCGGGTAAAGCTGTTCGGGTCGAGATCCAGTTTCGCGCGCTCGTCCCGAAGCTCCTTTCGCTTGCGATCGACCAGCCTGATCTCTGCCATCACGGCGCTCAACCGGCGGACCTGGTTTTGGTGCTTCAGGTCAAGCAACCAGGGGACAATATCATTTGGCTCAGCCATCACGTTTCCCTATGTGCTGACGCACGCGCTCAACATATTGAATGGCTGCAGCCACGGCTGCAAAATGCTCGTGTTTGATCTCTTCATCAATTTCAACCAATCGATACATGGATCGCGTCGTGGGCGGATCGCGATAGATCGGAATTCCGTTTGCCTGTGCCACTTCGCGGATCTTGGCTGCCAGATGGTCAACGCCCTTGGCGACACAGATTGGCGCATTGTCGCTCTCAGGATCCCACTTTAGGGCGACCGCATAGTGTTCCGGGTTGACCATGATGACAGTGGCACTTTCAACGTTCTGGAGCATGTCACTTCGCGTGATTTGCGTCCCACGCTCGCGGCGCTGCTGCTTCAGTTGTGGATCGCCCTCGTTCTGTTTCATCTCTTTCTTGAGGTCCTCGCGCGTCATCCGCAGGCGCTGGCCGTGTAAATACTTCTGAAGAGGCAAATCGATCAGGGCGAGGGCGAGGTGAAACACGCCGAAATAGAAGATCAGCTTCAGGATCTGATTTAGCGTAAAATCGCCCAGACCTTCGCGACCCAGGGCGCTGGCACCGTAATACTCGGTGGCGAAGTAAAGCAGAAAGTAAGCTGCGATCAGGCCCGCAAAGATCATCTTCGCGGCGTCTTTCAGGAAGTCCAGCAAGCCCTTTGCGCCATACTTTTTCTTGATGTTCTCAATCGGCGAGAGCTTCTTGACGTCCGGTTGAATTTTCTTTGTCGAGAAAGCGATTCCCTGCTGCAGGATCAGCACCAGCAGCACGCACGCGGCCAGAACCATGAAGACCGGCAGAATCGAAAACAGAATGTCCGCCAGCGTTCGCCGCGTCTGCACGCCGTGATCTGTGAATATGTCGGTGGCATATTCTTCCGCGTAGTAGAACAGGCTCGAAAACCCGTCTGAGAGTTGACCGGATGTGAAGGAAACGAAGATGATGGCGGCAAGTCCAATACCGATCAACAGACCAAATGTATTGGCCTCCTTGGACATCGGGACATCGCCATCCTCGCGCGCCTGCCGAAGGCGCTCATCGGAGGCTTCAAACTCCTTTTCGCCGGACTGTTCTTCTTGTTCAGCCATGACGCCCTATAACCACACGATCAGTTGCATGATCCGCTCCTGCCAGACCATCAGAAGCGATCCGATAGATACCGCGAGCAGGAAAAGTCCTGCCCCGACCAGAAACGGCGCGCCAACAAAGGCCACCATCATTTGCGGCATGGCTTTGTTGATGAAGCCGAGGCAGATATTGTACAAAAGGTTCATCGCCACGAACGGCCAGGACAGCATGATTGCAAACGCGAAAGCGGC
>JANSXJ010000478.1 GCA_024743015.1 Hyphomonas sp.
CAGCCGGTGTCATGCCCGCCTGATGCTCCTTCAAAATGCCGATGATCTGCTCTTCCGAAAACCGTGATCGCTTCATGCCCTGTCTCCTTCGTTGAGGAACAGGCTAACCCAAAAACGGGGACATCTAAGGGGAGCATGTCAGCACCTTCACCAAAGGCGCGAGGGAGACTGCCGCGCAGGACAACGCGACGGCTATCGAACTTGTGGACATTGATCGGCTGCTTGAACTGCTTATCGAGGAAGCGCTTGGCGTCCGGGAGACGAAGGCATTGACTATCGATGCATCCTTCTTCAGCATCTATTCAAATTAGAGGGGCAAAATGTCGAAGTATAATGTCTTTCTAAGCCATTCAAGCCGCGACAAAGATATTGTCCGGCGCATTGATCGTCAGTTGAAATCAGCCGGGTTTGGAACATGGCTGGATGAGAATGATATTGCATTTGGAAAATCCATATCTTCAGAGATACAGAGTGGGCTGGACAAGTCAGATATTATTCTGATTTTTCTAAGTGAGTATTCTGTAAGCTCGAAATGGGTTGAAGCCGAATGGCAGGCAAAATTCTTTGAATCAATAAGCAAGGATCAAATTGGCGTTGTGCCGATCCTTTTGAGTGATTGCAAAATACCCGCTTTTCTACGAGACAAGAAATATGTTGACTTTAGAAAGATGGGCGAATTCGACGCCTCCCTTGCTCTTCTGCTCAGTTTTCTCTCGGAGCAACGCTCAGACTCCAAGGCTTCCATGCCTCCATCACAGCCGATCAATGGTAGCGTTCTCTCAAGCGTCAGGGAAATACTCGAAGACCTAGAAGGCGAGAGTATCTCCTTTCCTTTCCGACGCGGAATCAAAATTGTAAAAACACTTAAGAAGGTGCCTCGGTCTGGAAAGCAGGTTCGCCTCAAGTCATTAGGTTCAGAAGGAAAACCTCGATCAATCTACGATCACGTCCTCTCTCTTGCCCATCTGGCTGACTGTGTGATCCCGTATATTGAGCACAATTTGAAAGCGGGCGACATCCGCGACCTGGGATTGTGCATTGCGTATCATGAACTTAATGAAGTTATTTTGGGCGATATCCCCTCATACACCAGCCTGACGAGGGGAACCCGAAGGATGATTGGGGTTTTTGCGGAGGAGCGGATTAGGAGTGTCGCGCCCGATGAAAGAGAGAAGATTGCAAATGAACTGATTTGGATGTTCCTTGGCGACAAGCATCGAGCCGCACTACGAGCAACGATGGATATTTTCCAGAAGTCACAGTCTGGAATATTTCCAATATTTCGCGCATTGGACAAAATGGACCCAATCGTTGCGGTCTGGCGATACCTGCATCATTTTCGAGGCAAGCTAGGGAGTACCCCTCAGACTTTTAATAAGGTGATGAAGGATTTTTATGAGAATCCGGATATCAAGAGCTACATGGCGGAACACAAGCTTGACAGCAGACTCATTGAAACAGTTGCCTATCTACAGGACCGATCCAATTCATGGGAATACTATGTGAATCGGGATTCTGTTTTTCAGAACTCGAGAATGACGATAATTCCCCAAGACGCGTTGCTGTCAGCGATTGAGGGCGTCCCACTATTTTCGGAGTGAGTGTTGTGAAGACGTTGGATGCGGAATTGGTGCCCCGCGGATTCTGAAAAATGCAGTGTTTGCTCCAGCTCACCAAGGAAAGCCCCGTTTGCTCCCCTCGGAGCCGCCTTCATTCGCTTTGTGCGAAGGCGGCTCCGAGGAAAGCAAACTCTCTCTTACCTATCTTTATCTCTATCTTGTGGCGTGAATCGGGGCGCGCGGATGACCCCGAATTACCTTCGCGGTGCTACCTATGTGCTACCTGCGAAGACTCCGCCAAGCCGAGATATCGACTAACTTATTGATTTTATTGGCGCACCCGACAGGATTCGAACCTGTGACCTCTGCCTTCGGAGGGCAGCGCTCTATCCAGCTGAGCTACGGGTGCTTTGCCGGTGCGGCTCTGCCATATCAAAGCGCTGCGCATGCGTCCAACGCAAATTGACCAACGGGGCGGCCCGGCTGCCGGACGGCCGCAAGGCGCCGCGCCGGCGGGCACGAGCGAGCGCCACGGCCTGATGTTGGCGCGCCGGCCAAGCCTGGGCCAGGCGGCAGGCCGCATGACGTAACGTGAGGAAAACCGGGGCACAGTCCCGGTAACCGTTTCATCGGCCCGGGCGACTTGACGGCGCATCCGTTATTCGGTGTTGTCTGGGGACCGCCATCGCAAGTGGCGGCCAAGAAAACAGGGAGTTCGCGCAATGAGAAACAAGATGATAGGCGTGCTGGTTGCAACTGCGACAGCGCTCGCAGCCGGCGCAGCCTTTGCGCAGGATAGTTTTATCGCCATCGGTACCGGCGGCGTGACCGGGGTCTACTACCCCACCGGCGGCGCGATCTGCCGGCTGGTCAACCGCGACCGTGCGGAGCATGGCATTCGCTGCGGCGTGGAATCGACCGGCGGCTCGGTCTTCAACATCAACGCGATCCGCAATGGCGAACTGGAATTCGGCGTGGCCCAGTCCGACTGGCAGTTCCA
>JANSXJ010000026.1 GCA_024743015.1 Hyphomonas sp.
ACGCTAACGGGCGTATCTTAAGGCCGAGTTCCGCTGACAATTCCGCCGAAGGCTTTGACGTGGTCTGCATGGAATCCCGCCAAGTCTCAGCAGCCACGTCTGCTATGCGGAACAAAACCGACAAGACGGATGCACGTGGCATCGCTCAAATTCTTCGGGCGGGTTCCCACCCCTACACGCACAAAATTAACTCACTCCTCACTCTGGAGATTGCCTCATCAAAAGATCGATCGGTTCGCCGGTTGCGGGTGAGTAAACGACCGCGCAGGTTTCAGACCGAAACTCAACCCGACCGAAGGATGGAAAGAAGAATGTGTAAGGCGCGTCGGCCTCGATCGCGTGTGGTATCGTCGAGCCGCTCCAAACCCGCATGACCCGACTAGGCATGAGCATGGAAGCGTTTCCCGAGAGATCTACGGTTCGAGACGGATCCCCGTGCAGGAACCAATAACCCGATATGGCATCCATCTCACTGGTGCGTGTCGATAAGCAATTCTGATGTTCGGATTCGATACGCTCGGTAGATCTGAAATCTGCGACCCAGGCGCTTAAACCGTTCCCACCGCGCCCCATCCAAGCGCTTCTATTCAAAATAATGTACGGCTGAGAGGCGGCGCCTTTCGACACAATTGAAACGGGCGTTTGTTCACGATCGCAAAATACCTCATCGTCGGAAAACGATTCAGTATATTCAACACTCCCCGTCACAATAACAATGCGCTTCTCGTGATCGACATCGGCTTCTAGCGAGTTGCTATCATAGACAAAACCACCTCGCTTACAGGCATCGAAGGTCAGTTGAATGAGCAAAGACTGGGTCATTTCATCGTGATTCACTTGGACTTTCGCCGGATGAATTGCGCGTCGGAGAACGCGCTGTGGCGACGCAGCCGGATTTGGTCCAAAAGCATCCTGTTTTTCCGCTGTCAGGCTGCCTTGTGCTTCGGCATTCGCCTCCGGCGGCCGCTCCGGTGTGGGTTCGGATGCGGCGCAACCGCTGAGCAAGACTACAGGGAGCAATAGCGCGAGGGTCTTAGCAAACGAAAATGCTGCAAATTGGAACATGTTCTTAGATCCGCAAATTGTAGGGTGAATGGTTAGATCGTGTGCGACGACACCACCCAATAAGTTGGCGGGGCCTATCTCGCCTGCACCCGGCATCGGAAGGGACCGCAGGCGTATATCTCATTTGGCAAACAGTTCAGAACATCTCGATTTAGTCCAAGCAAACCAATTCACCACTAACCGGGTCTAGGTCCAGGTTCGCACAATCGGCAGGATCTTCTGACGGTTTAGGATTGTTTTGTGGCGGGGTGGTCCCCGCCCCGGGTGCCACTGATCCCTCAACGGGCAGCAGAAAGTAATTGTAAGGCGGGATGCTAGCGACGCTGACAGCTATTCGCCCGTCCGGCTGAACCTTCATCGTCGCCGTTCCAAGCAAAGGCAAATCCTGCGCCGTATATTCTGTCGCGCTGATCTGTCGGAAGTCTTTCGAAACGACCATGTTCGGCCGGATCTTGAGCGTCATCGCATGGGTCCAGGGATCGATGGCATAGCCTCGCCCCCGATCGATGCGTATTCGCTTTCCAAGCGTTGAGATCGTATAATCCCCATCGATTGGCAGGGCCTGCGTGGGCGGCACTTGGCTTTCATATTGGAGAAACGCATCCATTTGAGGAATGCCCGCCGCTGCTGCGAAGGCATCTCCCATGGGACCCGCTGCCAGAGCCTCGGTTCCAGCACAACCAGCACTCGCCAGCAAACCCAAAGCGGTGATTCCAGCGCCCAAACGTGGATTGATCTTTAGTGTATTTCGCATTGCGCAGTCTCCCTCAGAATAAACTGTCTAAACGAACACTACGTGCTTCACGCCCATTGGATATGGGGGCGACTACCCAATCGATGAGCACTATTTTGATGAGATTGACGACCGAGTGGTACTCCTGTTCATCGACTTTCGGACATGATCAAAGGGTTCGCCCATTGCCCACGGTTGTTTCTTTGTACGAACAACGGCCCCGCGATTTGTCCGCGGGGCCGCTATCGATGACATAAGCCGTCCGAGCGCGATAATTGGTTGTAGTTAGACAGCGCCCGGTTGAATGGGTGGAAGCACTAGTTCACCCGTTTCATAGGATAGGTTTGCGATCCGTCGGCGGATATCCATGAGCCTGAACCACCGTTATCAAACACGAGGCGCTGCCCGGCAGTGTTTCGATATTCGCCGGAACCCACTTGTACGTATTTCACTCTTTCTCCGGAATTCGCCCGTTGAACAGTGATGGATCCGGCATCCTGTTCTAGCACTTTCAGGTAGAACACTTTTCCCTGGACCTGGAATGACCACAGGCTGTTCTCCAAACCGACCGACGCCGATGACGCTCTTGTCGCGGTGACACGTCCCGATTGCGCGGATGGAGCCGGGAGCTGGTCGTAGACGGGCAACACCTGAGCCTGATCGGGTTTTTGGCGTCCCATTCCTTCGAGCCAGCATTGATCCACACACTTTCTGATTTCCTTGCCACCCGCGAGTCTAATACGAGACAGATCTAGAATTTCTGGATCCTCATTCGAAACGGGCGCGTATGATTGGAACGTCGTGGCTTCCACATAGGTTGTGCCAGCGATGTTCGTCCCAACACCCAGTACCGGAGAGAACGTGAAACCGGTGAACTTCAAGTCCTCGTATTCGGTAACCTCATCATCACGTTCGAACCAAACACCGATCAGGAGTGTCGCCGTGCTACTTTGTGTACCGATATCTGTCAGCACGCTGGTTTTCTTACCCGCAAACTCCAGGAATGTGCGAACATCAAATATAACGCCAACAGACTTTGCACCACCCTCCGAGATAGGCTTACCGAGTTGATTGTTCCGCACATTCCAAATGCCGATGACACCGCCATACGAGCTGCCAGCTCCAAGCTGGTTGCTTACACCAATTGACGAATACCATTTCAACGCATCTTCGCGATCCGTAATATCGAATGCGACACCGCCTTCAACGCCAACACCGATGATGAAGTTCGCCTCCGCGGTTGCGCCGACCGACAAGGTCTTGAAATCCACCAAGTCTGCCAGCGACCGGCTATCATCTTCCAAATCTCCTGCTGCGCCTTCGTCTTCGTCGCTGATGTCAGAGAGCGCTTCCTGATCCTCGTGAATCTCGAACGCCATTGGCACAACCGCGTTGAAGATACCTTCTCCCGCATCGCGCAAAATTTCTTTGGACGCCTCATAAACCAGATCCACTGTGTCCGGCTGTTCGGCGACGCAATAGTTGCGCCCCGGTCTGGAATCCACTTCCAAACCTGCTCCGCATGGGTCTCCGGGACGCATCGCTTCGCATCTCGGCTGTCCCTGTCCGCCGCATGGCTCACAGCGCTTTTTGCCGTCTTCGTGTTTCCGCCAATTGAACCCCGGACGACACTCGAATCCGAGCCCCGTCATCACGGGTTGTCCATTGCCACCGCGCGCTTCGCAAATGCCATCCTTGTTTTCTTGAGTATAAGCCGCGGTACAACGCTTTCCGGGCCGGGTCGCTTCGCAACTCGGCTGCCCAGCACCACCACACGCGGTGCAGGTCCCGGCGCTCCCAATGTTGAAACCGGGCCGGCAATCATACCCAATCCCGCGTAGTTTTTCCTGGCCTTCACCTCCACGCGCTTCGCAAATTCCGCTTGAATTACTTTGTGTGTACGCCGCCGTACAGCGCTTACCGGGTCTGCCGGCTTCGCAGCTCGGCTCATTTACGTCACCACAGGCGGTGCATCTCTTACCCCCATCATCGAGATTGAAGCCCGGACGGCAGTCGAAGCCAACGCCTCTAAGTTTGGCTTCACCTTCTCCGCCATGTCTTCTGCAAACACCATAGACTTCATGCGTGTAGGCTGCGGTACATCGCTTGCCTTTCCTCAATGGCTCGCAAGCAACTTCATTTCTACCGCCGCAGGGTACGCATTTGGTTTCCGCTTTGTTAGGCGCGTATCCCTTGTCGCATTTGAACACTTTTGGGAATTTGCAGAGCTTCTGGTCGTTTCCACCACATGCCGCAGAAGCCGTTCCATTTCCTATCCAAGCTATCGCCAGACATAAGAAGACGAGCTTCATCAGCACCGCCATTTTTGTAGAAAAACTGAACATCGGATGCACCTCCAAAGCGTCTTAAACGTAGCTTTGAGGATCGCATATGCGCCGTAGATTGATATGGGGGGAGATACCCAATCCGATCAATACCAATTCGTTGGCACATAGATTTCACCACGATATCGTGGCGACAGTCCTTGTTTTATCGACAAATCGGCTATCAGAATAGATTCTGAAAGAATGGGGGGTTGCATGTCGAAAGAGCGTTCGCTGCATCGTGTCGTCTTAGCAGACGATCACGCGGTGGTTCGTGAGGGGGTCAAGAACGTCCTGGCTGAGCTGGGCTCAACCGAAATCGTCGCAGAAACAGCGGATGGGCTGAGCGCGATCGCCGCAGTTAAACAGCACCAACCTGACCTTCTGGTGCTTGATTCAGCGATGCCACACGCCAAGGGGATTGAGGTATTCGCTGAGGCAAGGCGGTGGAGCAAAGAAACGTCTGTCGTTTTGCTTACGGGCTTTACATCAGCCGGCGTCCTCGCGACATGGTTGGACGCTGAGGTGGAAGGCATCCTGCTTAAATCATGCAATCCGAGCGAAATGCGAACCTGCTTTGAGACGGTGCTCGAAGGTGGACGTTACTTTGCAGAAGACGCTCTCACCATATTGGAAGAAGCGACGAACACGGTTGCGCTGACAAATAGAGAACGCGAAGTGCTTTCCCTCCTCGCGATGGGATACCAAAATGGCGGCATCGGTGAACGACTAAGCATTAGCCCAAGAACAGTGGAAAAACATCGCGCAAGCTTGATGGAAAAAATCGGCGTCGGTTCGTTAGCAGAATTGATCGCCTATGCATTGCGCGAAGGTTTAATCTCGGAACAAACACAACTGTGACATGAGAATGGGTAGTCGTCCCCATAGGCATCAGAGGCAAAAGGAGACAGACGGTAGCATGCCAATGCGTTTTTTCCTGACTGCCGCTGTCGAAAACAATGCCATTCGAACGGCGATTACGCTCAACGTGTTCATCTTGCTATCGCTCGTCGTTTGCTTCTTGCTTACGACCCGCGAAGGCGAACCGGTTCCAAATGACGGTATTATTGATCTTCCAGTGGAAGGCTTTTCCAGCCGGTTTGTAGGGCTCTATGGCGAAGCGCTCCTCGACGCCCCTGCTGATGCAACGATCAAACAAATTAGCCAGTCACAATCCTGGCAAACGCTGGACACGCGATACATCGGTTTCGGCGCAATTTCTGAGCCTGTTTGGCTACGAGTAACACTCAGAAATCTCGAAAACCAACCGATCACTGTGCGATTTGATACACGGCGAGTTGCATTCAAAAGTATGCAATTCTACCTGACCGCCGATGAAGGCGAGTCGGTTCATCAATTTCTGCATTATACCTATAAGGCTCCATTCTCGGAACGCCCGGTAGATCACCGAATTCTCGTGGCCGACGCAGAGCTTGGCCCGCTTGAAGAGACGGTCCTCTATGTTCACTATGAAGGCTTATACAACTCCGTCTTGCCGATGCGCATCGCTCACCCCGAAGCATTCGAGCGGGCGGATAAGCACGAAATATTCTGGGCATCAAATTTTTACGGCCTCATCGGCGCGACCTTCTTTCTGACCATCATCACATGGTGGCTCACGGGGTGGCGCCTCAGCATCAGTTTCGGGGTCTTTCTAATCGCCAGCCTACTATCGGTCTGGTCAGTCGAAGGGTATGTCGATCAGCTGGTCATCCCCACTAAAAACGCAATAACAGCTCATCTGACCGATGCGATTTATCTCTGGACCTACGGCGCCATCTTGTTGCTAAGCCGAAATCTGTTCGACGTAAGGCGAAAAGCGCCCGTACTCGACAGGTTACTGCGCTTCTCAATAATCGGAATTTTCGGCATTTCTTTCGTACACTTATTCATTGGAATCGATTCCAGAAATGTCTTCGTACCAATAGCACTGACATGCCGCGTCGCATCTTTGGCCTTACATGCGAGTGTCGGGGTTTGGGCGATTTATCATCGAGAAAAAGGCGGTACCATCTTCACGATGAGTGCAGTGTTGCTGACCATCGCGTCGGCCTACATGGTCGTGGATGAAACGTTCGGATTCCCCTATGGGGGCATTCCGTTCACACTTCGCTGGTTGGTGACGATCGAGGTGATCGCCTTCGCGACCGCGATTGTCTTGAATGTCGCTGGCGTTAAACGCGAACGCGACCTCGCATTAGTTGCGGATCTTCGCGCGACCCGAGAGAAGCTTCGCTTGAACGAGGCGTTGCGCGATAGTCAATCGGCCTACGAGACAGCACGCTTGCGCGCCTTCGAGTATCGCAACCGATTGCAGTCAGTCAGCCACGACATCCTCCAACCGCTCGGTTCATTGAAGTCGGCGCTCCAACAAAATTTGCCGCCGGATAGTGATGCGCGCCAACCGTTGAATGAAGCATTCGAGTATTTGCAAGCGTTGGCGCAAGAAAACCTTCCCGCTGCTCAGAAGAACAAAACGACGAGCGATGAGCGCGAAGAAACCCCTGTGGAGCTGGTACTTGACGCCGTAGTGGCAATGTTCGCGACCGAAGCCTCTGAGAAAGACATAGATCTCAAATGGGATATCGATTTGGACCAAAGCGTTTCGACTGATCCCATTCTCCTCATGCGAGCGGTTAGCAATCTGGTTGCCAATGCAATACGATATACGCAAACAGGATCTGTCACGCTTAGCGCTTCAAACTCCAATACTGAGGTGACAATTGCGGTTACAGACACCGGCCCCGGATTGTCGCAAGACGAAATCACCTCGATCATGCAGCGCGGCGTCAGCGGTTCGGCTTCCGACGGATCCGGATTAGGGCTTTCTATCGTGCAGGAAGCGGTCGACGCGATGGGGGGCGTGTTTACGCTGTCATCTACACCCGGCGCAGGGACGCGGGCGATCTGTAAAATTCCCGTTGTCGGGATCCCACCAGCCCCTAAGGACTGAATTGGTCACCCAGCTGATACGCCGTAACTCAAAAACGATGCTGAAGTCCGGTTCGCTTTAGATCGGCGAAACCGCCCAATCGTGCTGTAATTACTATTTTTAGTGTTTGCCATTTCCACAGTCTTTCTGAGCGGTTGGTTTTCTTAGAGCATCGAAAAACAGATAGTTTCGTTCGCGACCCCTTGTTGAGGCCTGTGCGGCGTTAACTGGATCGAATCGAGTGTGCTTGCATTCCAAAACCGCGGCGATCAAGATTGCACGGTAATATCCGCTTTGCGAGCATTAGGAGACATTAGCTCAAACGCAATACACCCGTACGCGGACACGCAGGATTGTCGATTGGTGCATGGGTGATGTGAACTCATCCGAATTGCCGTCGGCGACTCGATGGGGGTGGGGAGAAAAAAACGCCGCCCCAAGACTAGAGCGGCGTTCACATTTGGATGGTGTTTGAGCGTTACCAGTTTACGGCTATGCGGCCATAGACAAATCGTCCGGCAAAACCAAATGGCGAGCGCGTCGAGAATGGGAAGATCCCGTTGAAGTCCTGACCGGCTGGCGTATCAGTTGGATACTGATCCAGAAGATTGTCCGCACCGAAGCCGATCGTGACCTTGTCGGTCAGCTCGACATCAACCGATGCGTCCAGGATCCAGGCTGCATCCAGCGTATAGTCATTGGCTGGATTGTTAGATGGATCGACCACTTCTCCATAGCGCGTCGCGCGGGCATTGATGGTCGCATCTTTCCAAGCATAGTCCGCAGATAGGATCAGCTTGGTTTCCGGTGCGCTCTCTTCAAAGGTCAGACGGTTGTCCCGGCTGAAGAAGGTCAGCGACGGAATGACTGTGTTCATAGGAACATTTGTCACTTCAACTTCAGACCAGTTGAACGCACCTTGCAGACCCAGTTCACCGTGTTTGCCGAGATCCCAGTCATAACGGGCAACCACATCTACCCCGCGAGATTCAGTCTCGATGCCGTTCTGGAAGAAACGCAGGCGGCTAATGCCAGTAACGCCCGCATTTGCGAGTACGGTATCTACTTCCGCGCCACCCAGATTTTCAGACAGGAAGATTTGGTCTTTGATGTCGATGCTATACGCATCCACGGTGACGAAGAAGTTCTCTTTTGGTGTAATCACTACACCGGCAGAGAAGCTGGTGGATTCTTCCGCATCCAGCGGCTGAGCACCCAGAGCAATCGCCGCAGCCGACTCGGCCGGGAAAGTCCCGATCTCAAACGGCACACCGTCAATGAAGTTGGTCGACGACGCAGTGAAGAACTGCTGCTGCAATGATGGAGCCCGGAACCCGGTGCTCACAGCACCGCGAACCGCAATGGTGTCATTGATGTCATAACGACCTGTGACTTTTCCGGTGAAGGTCTCACCGAAGTCAGAATAGTCCTCATAACGAACAGCTGCTGACAGCAGCGTGCGCTCATTTGGCTCCCACTCAGCGTCCGCATAAAGGCCGATATTGTCTCGTCCGGCATCGACTTCCGATTGAGGAGTGAAACCAGCAAACACCTGGCTTCCGCCCGCGAATCCGACGCCGAAATTCGCATCAAACGGATCCGGGAAGGTCGACGGATCGGTAATATCGAACCCGACTGGAACATTGTCACCGATGACTGGCTCATAGTTCACGCCTGGAATACCGCGATAGCCGCCCTGGATATAGGAGTTAGGCTCACCGGCAGTGATCTGGAAACCTTCGTCACGGAACTCCACGCCGAAAGACAGAGTCGTCTCTCCTGGCAGCAGATTGTCAAACGTCCGTGTGACATTGGCGTTCAGCACGATTTGATCATACTCCAACGCGCCAGCGTCAAACTCTGTCTGGCTCGTCGGCCCGAGCGAAGCGTTGAGCGTGTTGACGACGGAATAGTCGAGCTCATTGGAGCCGTAGACTAAGCTGAAGTCTGCATCCCATCCACCGAGATCGCCGCGGATACCACCGCCAGCGCTGATGTCGGTCACGTCGCCAACAATCGTAGGCAGGAAACCATCTGGATAGATTTCAGTCAGGTTACGCGGAGTGCTACGCGTACCCAGTGGGCTTGGCGCAGAGTCACTGGACCGACGATAGAAACCGGTACTTTCGGCTTCTCGGTCTTGATAGCCCGCCCAGCCATACAACTCCCAGTCGTCGCTGAGATTAATACCCGCGTTGGCAAAAGCGCTGAAGTCTTCCGCATTGCCATTACCCCAATTGTGGTTGAGGCGATTAAAGGTCGTCTCACGCGGGTCCGAAACACCACCGGGCGTGATGTATTGTGGACGCGGGTCGAGGCCGGCCCGGTTCGAAGGATTACGATCCTTGTATTCCGCAGAAATGGTCAAGAAGCCTGAGTCGCCGAGCGCGAATCCTTTCCAGCCACTAATCTGCAGCGTTTCACCATCAACCGCATCTCGGCCTTGGCCATCAATATCGGTGACGAAAGCACCGTAGCGCGCATTTACGCCGCCACCGGAACTCTCTTCCTTCAACAGCACATTGATCACACCGGCGATGGCGTCAGAACCATACTGCGCGGAGGCACCGTCCCGCAGAACCTGGACGCTGCCAATCGCAGCCGTCGGGATCGAATTCAGGTCGACCGCAGAAGAGCCACGACCGACAGACCCGTTAATGTTGACCAGCGAAGACGAATGGCGACGCTTTGAGTTGACCAGCACGAGCGTCTGGTCGGGCGCGAGGCCGCGCAACGTGGCCGGACGAATAATGTCGGTTCCGTCATTAATCGACGTCTGGTTAAAGTTGAATGACGGGACCGTCGCCGCGAGGATCTGGTTGAGTTCTGTTCGGCCAGTTTCGGTCAGCTCAGCCACTGGAAACACATCGACCGGAACCGCAGTTTCTAGAGCGGTACGGTCGGCGGAACGGGTCCCTGTAACAACAATCTGGGTCTGGCGCAGTTCATCGTCCGCTGCATCTTCATCGGCGGTCTGAGCGTGGCCTGGGAGAGCGGCCACCAACATAGCGAGGGCGAGCGCACTGCCTCCAAATAGAGTTCTTTTCTTCATATTATACTCCTTGCTGTTACTTCCGTAATCCAACATAGCCCTCTGCCCCTGCGTCAACTATGCATCAAGATGAATCTCAAGCGCTTCGCGCCCGAATTGTTGCAACAATGGCACAGCGATTTGGGCACCACGTCTATCAAGAGCCCGACTTGAATTGCGTTGTTTTGCCCAGCTGGGTGTCCAAGACTCGACCATCAACTACGTCATTCGGCGCACCAGCTGAACGAGCAAAACCAGACGTAAGAAAACTTGCAGAGACCCGGTTTATTCGCCCCGAACTGGATCGTTATCGGCACGCGGACATGGCATCCGTCCGAAGGCGCTGCACTTCATCGCCCCATTCAATGCGAGTTTTGGAAACGAAATTCTCAGCAAAGAACTCCGCCTTACACTCACATTCGCGCCCACCCGCTCGTTGGCATTCGGATCGGTAGAATTCTTTCGCCTGCTCACGACTGCGACAGTCGCCGTCTTCGAACATGCGGGCGAGAATCTTCGGAGCGGTCAGCTCAGGGCTGCTATAGTCTGCAAGCTCGGCAACGGTTGCGGCCCGATCTTCATCGTAATTTTCTTGGCGCCCGCGGGCGGTCGCCGAGGCGTCTTGCTGTTGTGCGGTCAATCTTGCACGGACCTCGTCTCTTTTCGCTGCTCCCAACTCGACGACACAGGCCTTATCGAGCAAGGCCTTGCTGGTACGGCCATTCAGATGCGCCAAGGCCATCTCCGCCTCGAACCCTGAAAGATCTGTTTCGCTCGAAGTGAGTGGCGCGGGCGCAGCATCCTGTGACGTCACTGAAGAGTCGGTCGCGGCAAAACTCACCAAAAACAGATCAAATCGTGTTCCATCCGGGGTTGCGACCCATGCGGTTATCGGTGCGCCCGATACAATCGCGGCTTGCAGCGCATCAGCGTCAGCACCAGAGCTTGCATACACGGCTCTTGAATCTGCACCGCCGCCTCGTCCTGTCGCTTTCCATCCGCGCTGATTGACCCAGCTGTCGATGATGGTTCCACCTGCATCTATCTTCACAATCAAATCGCGCGGGTTCGGCATGCCGAGCGCTTGATTGGCTTCATTTCGGACCGAACCTGGCATGACCAAACGACTATCGCGATTGTCGCTGCAACTATACTCGATTGCCCCATCCAAAGACGTAGCTTCGTAAACAACGCATTCTGCATATGCTGTTGCGATGCAAGCAACGGATAAGATTATTGTTGAGAGAGTCTTGAGCACGCAATGTCCCCTTCGCGTTTCTGAAACGTGTGAGGTTTACCCGTACACAACGGTTTCCAGAACTCAAGAACGCGCGGGAAGAACGTGGGAGTTAAACCAACTCTCGGACCGCTATTCACCGAAATAGTGTTTGCATGCGTCGAGTTCGCGCCGTCCCCAAACATCGTGCAGGTCCCAGGCCCACCAGGGCGTATCGTTTCCGTAGCAATAATTGCGGAACTGCAAAATCGCGAGGCCGGCGATAAACGCTTTCGCGAGGTCCTCAGCTTCCTGCCGTGCGGCAAGCACGTCCTGCGTTCGCTTCGCGCTTTGTGCCTTGTGCCAATTATAGTCGGCATACGAGAGGCGTTCCCATTTCTTATTCAGCGTTTTGATTCTGCCATTTTCGAACTCCGAAATGCCATAACCCAGAGAGAGCGTCAGCGTGTTTGCATCGCTCGTATCGAAGTCCATTGCTTCCAATCGCGTCCGCTCGGGCTCCGGCAAGTTCTCCCAAAAATAGAAAAAACCTGTCGCGAAACCTGCATCATAAGGCCTGATGCGCAGCGATTGAGCACCTGCGTCGAGTTGGAATGAACTGTGTTCTCGAGCATTCGCACCCACTCGATACTCCGGGTATTCGAATTCAGCGATATTAAAAATCTGACCATCTGAGCTGTGTTGTAGTCCCACGAGCCAGATGTCCGCCTGCACGGAAACCGTTTTGCCGCCACAAAAATTTCCGACCACCTGGTCACGCATGATCGGTTTCAGGTTCTGCTCGAACCATGCCCGCGAGATCTCAAATGTCGGCGGCTTGTTGATCACGATAACGACGTGCATGGATGGCACAACTACGGGTGCAATATTGAACCGGGTGCTATCTTGTCGCCATTCGCGGTGCCATTTCGGCGCAGAGCAAATGAGGCCTTCCGGAATTATCTTCGAGATGGGTCGACCACTGGCGTTCTGTTCGCGCGTGCGCACATTGCCCCGATTGAAGATGGCGATTGAGTCTTCCGCATACAGGAGAACGCCCCGGTTTTGTGGCGATAGGGACACCGTGTCTCCGTAGTTTGGCAAGTCCTTCGCTTGTATCGGGCGCCAATCCTGAGGATCGAAAGTGGCGGTCTCCTCAATCAGGGTTTGGTTCAAGTAACTGCCCTGAGCGACTGCCGCGATGGGAATGAGACAAAGAGCAAAGACGCTTAACAGCCATAAGATAAATGGGCGCTCGCCCCTAAAGTTATGGTTCATTCCGCTACCTCTAAGCTATTCGATCGTTGATGAGATCGTCGTAAACTGATGCATCCTCGCACAAGCCTTAGAACCGTCCAAGCGGTTCCGAGAAGGGAGCAAAAGACGACATAAGCTAAGAGACCCAAGTTTCCTCGAATAGGACGCTCGAGATTTCAGAATAATTTAGTTAGAATGTCTGAATGAGCCAGATAACATCTCTCTATGTCCACAAAGTGCTGGGACAGGTGGCTGCAGGGGTGGCAACCGCGGACCTTCTTGAACGCTTGGGAATGCGCCCGGATGCGCCCATTGATCCAAAGAAAATGGTGCCATCGGAGGCTTATTATGATTTCTTCGCAGATCTCTGCAGCCGTGACCCGCAGGGCTTGTCTTTGCCGCTTCGCATTGGCGCTGCTATGCGAAGTGACGAATATGGAGCTTTTGGTCTGGCATGGAAATCTGCGCCAAATCTGAGAGGCTCCTATGCCCGTTCCGAACGTTATGGGCATGTGTTGGGTAGCGCCGAAACCTACTCGCTTGAGAAAACCAATGACGGCTGGTTGTTCAATCTCGAAAAAGCCGGCGATGCTCGCCTTGGCATGCGGCTTTCGAATGAAGCCAGCATGTCCGCCGTAGACGCGATCAGCAAAGAAGTGAGCACCGCGGATTTTGTGCCACTTGCCATTCTATTCAAACACGCCCCGCGGGGGGATGTATCAACCTACGAAGACCATTTTGGCTGCCCAGTGCACTTTGAGTCGGGGCGTGACGCGCTCCTGATTAGCGAAAAAAGCATGGATGCGCCGAACAAACTTGGCGATGAAACGGTGCTGTCAGTCTAATGCGAACCAGTCTCCAGCATCGAACGGGCTAGGGGCTCTTATCCAGCCAAAAGCTGGCGCCATTCGGAGAGGGCGGCGTTTCTCATCGATTTGAATGTGGAGCGGTGGTTGATGTGGCGGTCTAGATTGAAGTGATTGTGGAAGGAGGCGTGGGTCGACGCGAACTTCTGTAGATTGCTCATCCTTCGAAACCTCGACATCGCTCGCTCTCGCCGCCGGAAGGGCAGGTGGCTATTCTCAGCTCTGTGATTCAAGTGGCGACCGACCTCCTGGCGGTCGTGTATTCCGATTTCTTTCATCGCGGCGCCATAGGATCGAAGTCGGTCTGTGATGACTACCTTTGGTAACCCGTATCGCTTCATTGCTTTCTTTAGAAACCTAAGCGCAGCAGGCTTATCACGGGTCTTGGTGACATAGCTTTCCAGCACTTCACCTTCATGGTCGACAGCGCGCCAGAGATAGTGCTGTACGCCATTGATCTTCACGAAGACCTCGTCGAGATGCCACTGCCATTGAGTATGCTGGCGCATGAAGCTCGCTCGCTTCGTTCTGATCTTACCAGCGAAGATCGGACCAAATCGATCGACCCAGAGCCGCACACTTTCGTGGCAGATATCGATTCCGCGTTCGTGCAGGAGGTCTTCCACATTGCGCAGTGAAAGTGGAAATCGCACATACATCATGACCGCGAGTTGGATGATTTCGGACGAGGTTTTGAAATAGCGGAATGGGTTTTTGCTCATAGGTCGAGCCTAGAGCAGGGCGGTTAAAGCTCACTTTCCGCTGACAATCCCATGGCGGGGCTTAACAAAATTGAACATCCTAAAGCCTCAATTGCCCTCGCTATGGTGCGATGTCGAAGACAGTGTCTCGGTATTGGCTTTCCTGCGTTTGCGTGCGTGCTCTTTCGCAACGCCAGATCACCGTGTCATGATCAATCCCGCATGAACGCGCCGCCATTAACGTGTAGAACTTGTCCTGTGATGTGGCGGGCCGTGTCAGACAAAAGGAATAGAATAGGCCCGATGATGTCATCACTGACCGCCATGCGTCCCAATGGGACACGCGCATTGTAATCATCTTTGTCAAAGCGAGCCGGGGCTCCAGTATCGTCAGCACCCTCGCCATAGCCCCCGCGAATAAATGCGGTATCAACAGCCCCGGGAGCCACAGCATTAACGCGGACACTCGGAGCGAGTTCGGCAGCGAGAATGCGCGTCACAGCATTGAGTCCGGCTTTGGCCGCGCCATAACCTGCATAACCCGGTGCACCGATTTGGCCGATCGCCGTCGAAAGGAATACAATCGATGACTCGTTCGCAAGCAAGGCCCGCGCCTCACGTATCGCGAGGACGGGACCGCGCAGGTTTCCCGATATGACATCATCGAATCGATCAGTTTCGAGCACACTGATCTGGTCATGGCCTTTTGTGTAGCCAGAGCAAACGGCGATGCTATTCAGCGTCACGCCTAATTCCTTCAGAAAATTGAATGCCTCGATTATGCTGGGCTCATCACGCAGGTCGATGGAAATAGGGCGGGTGCCGGGAATATCGCTGCGCCGTGATATGGCAGCCGGAAGATCCATCACGATGACGTTGCAGCCGAGTTGCGCCGCGGCACTTGCAAACGCGTAGCCGATGCCGCCACAACCGCCAATCACCAGAATCGTTGATTTCGCAGGTGGACCGAGGCGTTCGAAGTCGGTAGCTGGCAATTCCATCGTGATATATTCCTTGGTTGTTGTTAGGTTGTATTGAAGGCTAGCTTCATGCGTCGCCAATCGCGCCAGGCATTTGTGACCTATAAGATATACCATTTGCAAGCTTGATGAATACCAATCCAATCTCACAAATATTTATTGTGGCTTTAGACAAGAACTTGTTGGATGCCGCGTGGTTATCAGTTCAATTTTTTATAAATGAGCGGCGTTACTGATAGTTTGATCGGCGAACTTGCCTACACCAGCACGGCACCAGACCGTCTCGGCAAGGAACGAGGCCGCGAGAGTTTTCGGATCGACATTCATCCCGATGGCAGCAAAGTCATCTCGGCCCATTGCGAGATTGACGATCCTCCTGCGGTCGTTCGAGATGTTTCCCTTCGCCTCGACGCGATGGGCTTTCCCGCTGACTGTTTTGTTCGCATAGCCGTCGGCGGGACTTTTCGGGGATCGGCCTGGTTCAATTTCAGCGGGGCGCAGGCGGAATGCGAAGCGAGCACAACGGCTGAGGGACGAATATCTCAGCGCATGAGTGTGCAGCGCCCCATCCCGGCCTTTGGAAATCACGCCATCGTAAATGATGGCGCGTTACTCTCTCAGTACGATCTGTCTCAAGGCCCAGGGACACAGATCGTCGAAAATCTATTGCTGTCGTCGCCCGATCATCGCGGCGCGACCGGTCCGATGCTTTTTGAGGTCGCACTAGCGATTCAATATCACGGCCTCGAAACGATAGACGTGAAGGCTGGTCGGTTCGAGGCGCACAAATTCTCCTATACAGATGTGCCGGGCCTGCCGCTCAAGCATCCGAGCTATGATCTGTGGTGCACCACAGACTGCCATTACCTGCTGCTGAAAGCGCAAGTGGGTGGGTATATGCAAACACATTACGAACTGGCACGTTTGGACCATATCAAACACGGTTCAACATGACCGCTTGGTTGATCGTCGCTCATATCGCCGTGCTGGGCTACTGGCTTGGTTCTGAACTCGTCATCAACTCGACCTACCGATATGTTTGCTATTCGGATGACATGCCAATGGCAGAGCGCGCACGCCTCATGGACCACGTGATGCACGTTGATCAGCATGTCCGCTATGCCCTCGTCTTGCAGGCTTCGCTGGGCGTTATGTTGGCAGCGAATGCTGGGTTTGTGCCGGGCGGTCAGACGGCGGTATTCGCAGCAGGCGCACTTGGTCTGGTTTGGCTCGGCTTTGTCGAAACTGTACATCGCCTGCGCGCTCGGCCGATTGGGCGCAAGCTAGGCGCAATCGATCGAGGTTCGCGCTATGTATTGATGGGCGTCCTTGTTGCAACCGCGTTGGGATTGATTGGTGGGGCATGGCCCGTCCCAACATGGCTTCGCTGGAAACTGGCAGCTTTTGCTGGAGTGATGGCTTGCGGTGTCGGAATCAGGTTTGCGCTCATCGCGCATTTCAAGACATGGGCAGAGATGCTGTCGTCCGGCGTCACGCCTGAGCGAAACGCCATTGTCCGCGCGACTTATGTTCGGGCAACAAGCGTTTTGGCCTTACTCTGGATCTTCATTGCTATTATCGTTTGGCTCAGCGTGGGGAAGCCGTTTTGAGCGCGCAAGATTTGATCACCGAGTTGAAACGCCTTGCCGGTGAGGCACATGTATTGGTCGATCCAAACACGCTGGCACTTGCGGCAAATGATGTGCACGAGACAGGTGCTCTACCGCTTGCTGTGGTGCGCCCTCAATCTGTTGAAATCCTCGCAGCCTGTGTCCGCGTTGCTACCTCGCAAGGCTATTCAATTGCACCGCGCGGCGGCGGGCTCAGTTATACAGCGGGTTACATACCAGCAGGACCAAAAACGATTTCGTTTGATATGTCCGACCTGAACCGGATCACCGACATTTCGGAAGAGGACATGACAATCACGGTTGAAGCCGGTGTAACCTGGAAGCAGATTTACGACACATTGCAACCGCTTGGGCGCCGTCTACCATTTTTCGGTACGTTTTCCGGGAAGGGCGCAACGGTTGGCGGTGGTCTTAGCCATGGCGCGCTCTTCTTCGGCTCAGCACGGTATGGCTCTGGAGCGGAAATGGTCCTCGGGCTGGATGTGGTTTGCGCAGACGGAAAAATACTTCGGACGGGGCAGGGAGCGCTGAAAGCGAAAAGCAAACCTTTCATCCGAAGCTTTGGTCCAGATCTTACCGGGTTGTTTGTGCATGATGGGGGTACGTTGGGCGTTAAGGCGCAGGCGACATTAAGGTTGATAGCAGCACCCGCGTCGGAAGACTTTGCAAGCTTTTCATTCTCGAGAATTGAAGATGCGAGTGCCGCGCTTTCTGCAATTGCACGAGAAGACTTGGCCGACGATGTTTATATACTGGATCCTGCGTCTACGGATCATTTAGACCTCAGCGCAACAGACATGATGCGATCAGCCTCGGCGGTCGCGCGGAGTGCCAAAAATCCTGTTCGGGCACTCAAATCGCTGACGTCGATGGCCACGGCCGGGACTCGGTTCATTCCAGAAGGACACTTTTCGCTGCATGTTACAGCGGCGGGGCGAAGCGAAGCGGCTGTGCGTGCCGATCTGAACCGTGCGCGAGACCTTGCCATCAAAACCGGAGGAAGCGAAGTCGCGGCGACGATCCCGCGGGTTGCCAGAGCTGATTTGTTTGCAAACCTAAATGGTGTGGTCGGACCAAGAGGCGGTCGTTGGGCGGCGTTGAATGCCAAGGTCGCGCACTCGGATGCAGGTCGCTTGATTGCGGCTTTTGATGATATGGTCGCTCCGCACCGGGATGTAATGCTGCAGAAAGGTGTTAGCTTTACGCGTCTGGCATCGGCACTTTCCAACCATTGTTTCAGTTTCGAGCCAGTGTTTCACTGGCAGGACAGCTGGTTGCCAATTCACCGAG
>JANSXJ010000565.1 GCA_024743015.1 Hyphomonas sp.
ATGTCCAGAAGCGCAGCATCGACGCGGGATTTCAGGGCCTCAACAGATTCGCCGCCATGTGGTCGGGCCCGGAAAAAATTCGCCGCCCACTCATCCAGTTCATTGCGAGGTATGGCAGACCAGGCGTGACCCTCCCAGGTTCCGAAGTTCATTTCCTTGAGACGCGCATCCAATCCGACGCTCAGGTTTTGATGCGCCGCGATGCGCTCCGCGAGTTTGAGGCAGCGTCGGAGCGGGCTGGAAATGATGGCGCTCACGGCGGGCAGACATTCGAGGATCTGAGCGGCCTCCTGATCAAAACTGTCGGACACATCGAGGTCCAAATGTCCATAGCAGGTACCTGGCGCGACACGCGGCGTGGTGTGGCGCAACATCAGGACAGCCATGCGACTAACCCCAGATAGAACCCGATTTCGCTGACTTGCTGAACCGCACCAAGCGTGTCGCCCGTATAGCCGCCGAGTTTGCGCTCAAACAAAAGGCGCATGCCGATGTGGCCAGCGGCGGCACCTACCAAGCCCGCGCCGATTGCACTCAAGGGGATGAAATAGGCTGCAGCCGCGACTATTCCGATACACGTGAGTGCAACGACAAACAGGCTGGCACCAGAAAGGGTCTCGGCGACGGGTTTGGCTTTGCCTTCGAAGCGAACATAGCGGCTGGTGGCGATGACCAGAACGCTCGACAGTCGGCTCAGACAATGTCCCGAGATCAACCCGACAATGATCCAAAGGTCTGGTAATGCGACCAGGCTCGCAAATTTTACTGCGAGGGCCATGACAAGAGCTGTCGTGCCATAAGTGCCCAGCCGGGAATCCTTCATAATCGTCAGCGCGGATTCGCGATCGTGACCACCGCCAATGCCGTCAAACGTGTCGGCAAGACCGTCTTCATGGAAAGCTCCGGTGAGCAGAAGGCCGATCGTCATCGTCAAGACGAGCGCCAAACTCGTCGGTAAAATGAAGCTCAGCCCCCAATACGCTGAGGCGATCATGGCGCCGACCAGACCGCCAACCAAAGGATAGTAGCGCGGCGTCGCGTTTAGTCGCTCTGGCGAATAGAGCTGTGACACCGGCACCGGAAGGCGGGTCAGGAACTGAATGGCCAGCAGGAAGATGGCGATTTCGTTCCTCATCCGGGACCGCTCACCCCGGCGGAGTCAAAGCTGGCCATTTCGCGCAGCATCGCAGCGGCCGCTTTGACCAAGGGCCATGCCAGCAAGGCGCCGGTGCCTTCACCAAGGCGCAAGTCCAAATCCAACAATGGTCGCGCCTCCAACGCGTTTAGGACCTTTCGGTGTCCGGACTCGGCAGAGCAATGAGCGTAGATGAATTTCTTCGAGCATTCCGGGTGGATTTTGATCGCGCACAGGGCGGCGGCGGTGGCGATAAACCCATCAACAATCACGACGCGCTGGACCTCTGATGCGCCGATCATTGCGCCGCACATCATGGCGATTTCAAAACCGCCATACTCTTGCAAGGCCGTCTGCGCGTCGAGCCGCGCCGTCGTGCGATCCGTGGCCTGTTTCAAAAGCCTAGATTTGCGCGCGAGACCCGCAACATCGAGGCCGGTCCCGCGTCCAATCAGCGTTTCGATTTCGATCCCTAATACCTTTGCTGAAACCAGGCTCGCGGCGGACGTGTTGCCGATGCCCATTTC
>JANSXJ010000290.1 GCA_024743015.1 Hyphomonas sp.
ACGTCGCACTGCGTCACGGTTGCCGCGTGGAGTTTACCCTTCAACATATTGACCAGCAAAGCTCGCCCTCCCTATCGGATATTTCACAGCAGGCCTCGCCTGCTATGCACATATGGGTACTGCTTGCCCTCGGGTAAAGAGGTGTTGTGCAGCGCAACGGAGCTCCTCAAAGCACATATCCGTGATCTAGAAAAGGGCGGCGACAGCGCAGTCATGGCGCTGATGTATCTATTGGGAATTTCTCGCTTGCGTCGGATTTGCATAGTTGCGATTCAAATCGATTGTGCACCTGCTCAAGAGAGCGGCAAATTCAGCTCTGTCATCGTTTCTCGCAGCAAGGGACCGATTTCGGTATTGAAGACTTCATCGGCATACACGTCATGCTCAGTTTCTTCGCGATTGACGATGATATATTTTGCGCCGTTCTGCTTGGCGATGATCGGAATATTGGCCGCTGGATAGACGACGAGCGATGATCCAAGTGCGATCATCAGGTCGCAGGACAAGGCCTCGCTCTCGGCAAATGTCATCTTGTCTTCGGGCATTGCCTGTCCGAACGATATTGTTCCCGACTTCAGCAAGCCTGTGCAGAAATCGCAGGTCAGATCCTCATCAGCGTCCCAGCGTGGTTTCAGGGACTCATACTCATATCGTTTTCCGCACTGCAGGCATTTGGCGTAGGACGCGTTGCCATGCACCTCGATCACTTTTTCGTCCGGGACGCCTGCATTCTGGTGCAGATTGTCGACGTTCTGGGTCACGACGCTGGTAATCTTGCCCGTCTCGACCAGTTTGGCGATCGCGAAGTGGCCTGCATTCGGCTCCGCACCAGTCCAGCCTTCGGTGCGATTGAATACGCGCCGCCAGCTTTCTCGCCGGGCGTCCCTGTCTGACACAAAATCCTGGAAGTAAATCGGTTGCATCTTCGACCAGACCCCACCCGGCGACCGAAAGTCGGGGATGCCGCTTTCAGTGGAGATGCCTGCGCCGGTGAAAACGACCACACGGTCGGCGGCGTCAATATGCTGGGCCAGGATCGAAGCTTCATTCATGACGCAACCCTATCGGACCGCCGGGGCAACGCCAAGCTCACTTCAGCTTGTAAACCCTTTGCGTGACATCCAATCCGAACAAATCCCGACCGCCACAGGCAAGAGATCTGGACGTTCAATGTAATAGTGGTCCGCGTCCTTGATGTCGTGATGCTCTTTGTCCTCGTGCCCGACCGCATCAAACAGGCGCTGGGCATGGCTGGGCGTGCAGGCCAGGTCGGCTGTGTTATTAATGACCAGGACCGGGCAAGAGATGCGCGCAGCGTTGCCAAGCCCGGTCGCGTTGGTGGTGTCATATCCCCACTGGCTGAGCCAGGACCGCAAAGTTGAGAATCGCGCAAGGCCAACAGGTCCATCATTGGCGACTTTCGGAACGCCGAGATAGCATTCATACGGCCTGCGATCAGATGGGTCCTGACTCGGATCGGTCCAGCGCAGATCCGCCATGGTGCCGTGTACGGTGAAGGCGCGTTCGGCATTTGGTTCACCCGATTTTCGTAAGTCTTCGAGCGTTTGCTGAACCCATGCAGTAATCCGCCGGTTGCGCGCGATCTGTTCGGCCCGATATCGCGCCTCATACGCAGCGGTGTAGGCGGGCTGATTGGGGTTGTCGGGATCGTAGATATTGAGGTCCGGGTCTCGCTCAAACGGTTTGGCTTCATCTCTGATCGACGGATCGATCCACTCTGTCAGCGTCATCGCCCGGCTGATATGCGCCGCCAGCAGCATGATGCCCTGAACCGGCGGCAGGTTTAGTGCGGTGAGATCGTACGCGTCGCCGGCTGGTGTGTGAGTGAGGGACAGGCGCTCGGCCTGGTCCTGATAGAAAAGCGACAGCGACCCGCCGCCGGACCAACCGCCCAGAACAATTGTCTCATAGCCGAGCTTCTCGCGCGCATGGTTGAGACAAGCGCCAAGATCGGCCACGCACTTTTCCATGATCAATGCTGTGTCATTGCCGCGATAGCGGGGATTGCAATAAATCACGTGATGCCCGGCATGGGCGAGCGCTGAGACCAGAGGCAGAAATGCGCCTGAGCCAATCGGGTGTGAGAACACGATCACGGATTTCGACGTGATGTCCTTCCTGAAAATCCGCATACATTCGACCACGACGGTCGCGCCCGCGCCGCCATAGACATCCTTGAAGCTGGATGTCTCCTGATGCAGCACCAGATAGGGTTCACGGATCAATTCACTCATCTTCGCCTCCCGCGTGGTCAAGACTTGGCGCTTTCCACTGGTGAGTCCAGTATGACGCAAAGACAAGGAGCATGCCTGATGGTCAAAGCAACGGGGATTCACCACATCGCGATCATGTCCGCGGATGTCAAAAGCCATATCGAGTTCTTTTCGGACGTGATGGGGTGCAAGCTGTCGGCCCTGTTCGATATGCACGGCGTGCCGGGCGGCTTGCACGCGTTCATGCATCTTGATGACGATTGCTATTTTTCGATTGTGCAACTGCCCGCCGCGAAAGACATTCCGATCGAGATCGGGGTCACGCATGCCGGAACAGGTGCGGGTCCGTGCGCGCCGGGGACCATGCAGCACCTCGCCTTCAAGGTAGACTCGCCTGATCAGCTCATCGCCATTCGCGACCGAATTCGCAAGAAAGGCGTCAACGTGATCGGGCCGATCGATCACGGCATGTGCCAGTCAATCTATTTTGGTGGCCCGGAAAACCTGACCCTCGAAGTTGCGACTTCGGATCAGGAAATTGACCAGAAGGCCTGGATCGATCCCAAGGTCCTGGAGAAAGCCGGTATCAGTGCTGAAGAAGCCGAGCAGTATCAAAATCCGGATCCCTATGATGGCGAAGGCGGTGCTGTGAAACAGCCCCCATACGATCCGGACAAGCCGCATCAGACCTATCCCAAAGAGATGTATATGCAGATGCTGCAAGCGCCAGATGAGGTGATCTGGCAAACAGCCTCCTATTCAGAGCCACCTGTGAAAGTCTGAGCGCGATGATCAAGAAAATCCTGCTGGGCCTCGGCGCCCTGTTCGTGGTGGCCGCGCTCGGCGCTGGCATTTACACGTGGGACCCGTTGCCAAAAAACCCCAAGGCTGAGGACCTGTCCGCTGCGGCAGCGACCTACGATGTCGAGATCATTCGCGACAATTGGGGCGTGCCTCACATATTTGGCAAAACAGATAATGATGCCGCGTTTGGGCTCGCATATGCCCATGCTGAGGATGATTTCGAAACGATTCAGGAAACCGTTGCGGCGACCCGCGGCGTACTCGGTCGTTATAAGGGCGCGAATGCCGCCCGAACCGATTATCTGATCGCGCTTCTCAACGTCTGGGACACGATCGAGACGCGCTATGACAGCGACGTTCCCGCGGATGTGAAAGCCTATGCCCAGGCGTACGCTGATGGTCTGAACCTGTATGCGGCGGAGAATCCCGAAGTGACCTGGCGCGGATTGGCCCCGTTCCAGCCGCAGGACATTTTTGCCGGGTCCCTGTTTCGCACACCTTTCTTCTACGGTTTCGATGAGACGCTGCTCGACGTCTACAATGATGAGCGGATCCAGAGTGTTTCGCTCGATCCGGGTGCGGGGCGCGGGGCCTGGCTGGTGGGGCCAAAAACCGCTCCGCCGCGCGGATCAAATGCCTTTGCGGTCGCTCCGCAGCGATCTGGTGACGACACCACACGCCTGATCATCAATTCTCACCAGCCAATGACCGGACCGGTCGCCTGGTGGGAAGCGCATATGGTCTCGGAAGAAGGGCTCGACATTCATGGCGGCGTGTTTCCCGGATCGCCATCCATCCTGCACGGCTTTAATCGCCACCTTGGATGGGCGAACACGGTCAGCAAACCGGATCTTGCCGACATTTACGTCCTGACGATCAATCCCGACAACCCGGATCAGTACCAGCTGGATGGAGAATGGGTCGATCTCGAAATTGAAACGGCAAAACTCAAAGTGAAGCTTTGGGGGCCGTTTGCATTGACCGTTAAACAAGATGTGCTGTCGTCCAGACACGGGCCGGTAATCAGATCCAAAACCGGGACCTATGCCATCCGCTATGCCGGGATGAGTGCGATGCGCCAGACGGAACAACGCATGCGCACCGCCAAGGCACGCAATTGGGACGAGTTTTACGCCGCCATGGCGATCCATGCGGTCCCGGCGCTTAACTATGTCTATGCTGATAAAGACGGCGTCATCGCCCTGATTCACAATGGGCAATACCCCAACCGCGCGCCGGGCTGGGACTGGACCAAGGACATACCGGGCGATCGTTCAGATCTGATCTGGGATGGCTACTTGCCTTATGACCGCGTGCCGATCCTGCTCAATCCGCAATCGGGACTGGTCTTCGATGCGAATAATGAGCCTTTCACGGCAACAGATGGGCCAGACAATCTACGACCCGATATGTTTCCTGACAGTATGGGATTACAGACCGATCAGACCAATCGATCGCTGCGAATTGTCGAACTGACAGACGGTGTCTCACCCATGACCCGCGAGGCCATTCTGTCGATCAAGTTCGACAATAGCTATGCGCGAGGCTCGGTTGCCGACCGGACGGTTCAGGCGGTGCTTGCGGAAGACTGGAGCGCGGATGCAGACTTGCAAGCGGCCGCCGATCACCTGGCAGCGTGGTCTTACTCAACCGACAAGACGGATCGCCATGCTGCGCTCGGTGTCCTGACGACCATTCATTCAGTGACGGAGAAACTGACCGGCATTCCGGCGCCCGAGCCTGCCGACGCGTTTCGCGATGCGGTGGAGTACCTGAATCTCCAT
>JANSXJ010000483.1 GCA_024743015.1 Hyphomonas sp.
CAGGCGAAACCGCTCCCGGCAAGGGTACCGCTTACGTAAACTGCAGCAAGTTGAATGGCGGTTCTAATCGCCAGGCAGTTTTTTGCCTTGACCGACCGCTGCGTAAGGTTTCGAAACAGAGCCATGTCCTGGGAAAAATCGATCGAAGAATTACGTCGCCGCGAGCGCCTGGCTGAGGAAATGGGCGGCGACGAGCCAGTCGCGCGCCAAAAGGGGCGCGGTAAGCTGACCGTGCGCGAGCGCGTTGCGTTTCTGGCTGATCCCGGCAGTTTTCACGAGATCGGCAAGATCGCCGGTGTCGCGCGCTACAATGACAATGAAGAACTTGAGCACTTCATGGCGTCCAATTCTGTAATGGGGCGGGCGACCTTGAACGATCGACCTGTCTTTATTCTTGGCGACGATTTCACGGTCCGCGGCGGCGCGGCGGATGCGTCGATCCGCGGCAAGCTGTTGCAATCGCTGAAACAGAGCCAGGAATACCGTATGCCGCTGGTCCAGTTGATCGACGGCACAGGCGGTGGCGGGTCGATCAAGATGTTCGAGCAGGATCCGCGCACCTATATTCCGGAAACCCCGGGCTGGGAGTATATCGTATCCGGCATGGCCGAGGTGCCTTATGTCTCGCTGGGGCTCGGCCCGTGCGCCGGCATGGGCGCAGGGCGGCTGGCTGCCAGTCATTTCTCTGTCCTCGTCAAAGAACTCTCGCAAGTCTTCGTTGCGGGTCCACCCGTAACCCGTGCGCTGGGCGAAGATGTCACCAAGGAAGAGCTGGGTGGCTGGCAGATCCAGGCCCGCAATGGAACCGTCGATGCGGTTGTCGACAGTGAAGCCGACGCGTTCGAAGCCGCCCGTCAATTCCTGTCCTACCTCCCCTCCTCGGTGCATGATCTGCCCCCGGTTAAGGCCGCGACCGATGATCCGAACCGGCGCGAGGAAGAGCTTCTCTCCATCGTTCCGACGGATGGCAAAACGCCGTACAAGCCGCGCAAGATCATCGCCGCCGCTGTCGATACAGGCAGCTTTTTTGAAATTGGTGAGCAGTGGGGCCGGGGGATTGTCACCGGCTTTGCCCGCATTGATGGCCACCCTGTCGGCATCCTTGCGGGCGACCCTTTCTTTCTCGATGGCGCGTGGACGGCTGACGTCTGTGACAAGGTCACGCGGCAAATGGATCTCTGTTCGACTTTTCACCTCCCCGTGATTCACTTCGTCGACTGTCCCGGCTTCGCCTGCGGCGTGAAACACGAGACCGCAGGCGTGACCCGCAAGGGCGTGCGGGCCATGGCGGCGGTCTACCAGGCGACAGTGCCAATCTGCGCCGTGGTGATCCGCAAGGCCTACGGCCTCGCCGGATCCGCCATGTTCAATCCCAGCAAAGCGAAATGGCGCTATTGCTGGCCAAGCGGCGATTGGGGCTCTCTCCCGATGGCCGGCGGGATTGAGGCGGCGTATCGCAAGGAAATCCTCGAAGCCGAAGACAAGGAGGCTTACCTCAAAAGCCTCTATAAGCGCTTCGACGCGATTGCCTCGCCGTTCCGAACCGCCGAGGCCTTCTATGCCGAAGAGATCATCGACCCTCGCGACACAAGGCCCTTGCTTGTCGACTTCGTCCATCACGCCTGGCGCACGCTGGAGGGCGGTCGCACAAGTTTTGGACCGAGGCCTTGAGCCTCCGCCGCTCACCATAACTTGATCACAGCTCACGCGATTATCGTTGAGCCGGTCCGCAATTCTCCCTAGTTTGCGCACCTTGGGCCTGGGATCTGACATCGTGGGCCGTCGACAGGGAGGACGGATCCCATGGATCTTCCACAAAAAACCACGATCAAATTTCTCGCCATCCTGCTGCTGCTCGCAGCGGTGACCCAGCCCATCTACACCGCGCTCTATCTCGGAGCGCCTGAAGTGGACCGGCAATTCCTCTGGGGCTTTGAGGGTCTGCTCTTTGTTGTCACCGCAGCATTTGCCGGGTCTGCCCTGGTCATGGCCAGGCGCTATACGCTGGGCTTCTCAGCGATTGCCTTCGCTGCTGTGCTGAACGTCGTCCAGGTCGGCGTCGGTCTCACCCAGTTTGGGCCGTTCCGCGAAGCAGCTACAGCCAATCCGGACCTTGGCGGCGTCGCCTTCTCCGTCGTGGCCTTCTCCTTCTTTGGCTATAATGCCGCGAAGATCCTGCTCGGCCTCGCCGCGGTGGAGTTCGGCATGGCCAGGATGAAGGCTGGCGGCAAAGCGCTTGGCGGACTGACGGCGCTGGTCGGCGCGGTGGCCTTCGTCGCCAACACGCTGGTCATGATGTTCGGCCTGAACGGCTTTGTGCCTTCGCCCGTCGCAGGCGGTTCCGGCGTGGTCGCGACCTTGCTCCTTGCGGTCTGTCTGTTTGGCGTGAGCGGAGAAGAATAGGCGTCCCGCAGTCCCGGACGTGATCCGGGACCTCCTGCCCAGATCCCTGATCCCCGCCAATACCTGCGCTGGCAGGTATCCATGGACAGTCGGTCCCGCTCGCCCAGGAGGATCAGGTTGGTCCC
>JANSXJ010000066.1 GCA_024743015.1 Hyphomonas sp.
GCGACGGGTCCGGACCATCCACTTCAAGTTCAAGCCCGGGATGGGCGCGCCGAATGCAGGCCCGCCAGAATGCGAGCCAGGCCGGTCAGATGGCAGCGCACAGTCTTCGCGACGGCGATCGCGGCTCCTCCGGCGCAGCCCCACAACTTAACGACAAGGATGATTAGATCATGGTCTTCAAACGATCATCGACAAGCTACGGACCGAGCCCGTTCCCAGAGACGCCGTACCAGAAGGCAGGCCAGGTCTGGGACGACAGGATGGGGTCTGCCCGCGTGCAGGCGAAGAACTGGCGACTGATGGCGCTGGGATGCCTCGGGCTGTGCTTTGTTACCTCCAGCGCGCTCGTCTGGCGCTCAATGCAATCCACTGTCACGCCCTATGTGGTCGAAGTCGACGAGACAGGCGCCGCCCGCGCGGTCGCACCTGCCACTGAGCGCTACACGCCGACCGACGCGCAGATCGCCCATCATCTCGCTGGCTTTATCGAGAATGTGCGTGGGCTATCCGTTGATCCCGTCGTTGTTCGAGAGAACTGGCTGCGGGCCTATGACTTTGTAACAGACCGCGCCTCTACGACGCTTAATCAGTATGCGCAGGAGAATGATCCCTTTGCTGATGTCGGACGGAAGTCCCGCACAGTGGATGTCGTCAGCGTAGTGCGCGTTTCCGATGACAGCTTCCAGGCCCGCTGGATCGAGAAGACCTATGAGAATGGCGCGCTGATGCAGGCCCAGCGTTTCACCGGCAATTTCACCCTCATCACGCAACCGCCGACGGACGCAGAGACCCTCCGCGCCAATCCGCTCGGCCTTTATGTCCACGCCCTGAACTGGGGACAGGACCTTGTCACAGGAGAATGATCCCCATGCTACGTATTATCCTCGCCACATCTGCCCTAGCGCTCACTACGGCCTGCGCCACAACTGAGCTAGAACCGATAGATGCCAGTGCCTTCGTCGCCGCGACGCCGATCGAAGACGACACTGACTATCCAGTCGAGATCGTCGAAACCGCCGTGGCGCTGCCGCTGCCCGGACAGATGAGAGCGATTGAAGCTACGCCGCGGGCGCCGCGCCTGTCGCCCGCCCAGGCGATCCGGGAAGGCCGCACCAGCGCTTTGATCGAACCTTCCGTCGATGGTTATGTGAACGCGATCCAGGTCTATCCCTATACAGAAGGCGCGCTCTACAGGCTCTATGCCAGCCCCGGCCAGGTCAGCGATGTCGCCCTGCAGCCGGGCGAGGAACTCGTGTCGGTTTCTGCGGGTGACACAGTCCGCTGGGTGGTGGGCGATACGATCTCCGGATCGGGAGCCACAGCCCGCGCCCATGTGCTGGTCAAACCCATCTCGTCGGGTATTCGCACAAACCTGATGATCGCCACCAATCGGCGCACCTATCACCTTGAAATCGAAAGCGTCGAAGGTGGCTATATGGCCGCCCTGTCCTGGCGCTATCCGGCTGATGAGCTGGCGGGCCTCACCGCCCGCAATGAGCGCGCCATTGCAAGGGACGCAGGCAGCATTGAACGCGGCCTGACGCTTGAGGGCCTCAACTTCGACTACCGCCTATCCGGTGACAGCCCTGACTGGAAGCCCGTCCGGGTGTTCGATGATGGCCGTCAGGTCTTCATCCAGATGCCGGAGGACATTGCCGCCACAGACATGCCGCCGCTCTTTGTGCTCGGCGCGGACGGCGACGCCGAACTCGTGAACTACCGCGTGCGCGGGAACTATTATGTCGTGGACCGATTGTTCCGCGCGGCCGAGTTGCGTCTCGGCGAGCGCAACCAGACGGTTGTCCGTATCTCCCGCCAAGAGCGACGCTCACCGCTGGCTGCGATCTTTGGGGGCTAGGAAGATGTCCGAGCCCATCCCCTTTGACGAGCATGCTGAGCGGCTGAAGATCCGCTCCAGCCCGAAACCGGTCACACGGATCAATCGCAAAGTGCTGATGGTCGGCGCAGGACTTGGTGTGCTCGCCTTGTTCGCGGCCATGAGCATCGCGCTGAAGCCGCCGACGGCTGTCGATCCCAATCAGCAGCGCGAGCTCTACAACACAACGAACAAAAGGACGCCCGACGGTCTGGGCGCGCTCCCCGCGAGCTATAGCGACATCGCACCGGTTGAGACCCGCATCGCCCGTTTAGGTCCACCGCTGTCCGGCGATCTTGGAGCGACCATGCTGCAAGCGGAACGGGAGCTTGGAATCGAACCGGAATACGTGACCCGGTTCGAGGACGATTTCCGTCCGAACCCGGCCGATGAGGCCGAGCGAGCAAGGCGTATGCGCGAGGCCGCTCTGGCCGATGAAGCCGCCCGCGCGCCGGTCTTCTTCCGGCTCGACTCTCAGAGCGACCCTACAAACGCAACCGACACGCGCCTTGCTTATCGCGATCCCGCGCTTGATCTCGGCTCTGAACTTCTTGCGCTCGCCGCCCTGCCGCAGGGCGCGCCGTCGGCGTTCGGTCAGCCTGCCGACAGCAATCTCCAGTCGCGCAAGCTTGCTTTTGCAGGCGAAGGCCCAGACAGCGATATTTACAACGAACATCGCGTTGAAGACCCGGCCTCGCCTTATCAGGTCATGGCGGGCACGCTGATCCCGGCAAGCCTTGTGACCGGCATCAACTCCGATCTCCCCGGCACGATCGTCGCGCAGGTGACCCAGCCCGTCTATGACACGGTCACGGGGCAATATCTCCTCATCCCGCAGGGCTCCCGTCTCATCGGGCGCTACCAGTCCGAGGTCTCGTTCGGACAGGACCGGGCGCTCGTGACCTGGGACCGGATCATCTTCCCTGACGGGTCATCAATTGTGATCTCGGCGCCCGGAGCGGATGCGCAAGGCTTTGCGGGCCTGTCGGACCGGACCGATCACCACTGGGACCGTGTCTTCATAGCAGCGGGGCTCGCCACCATTCTTGGTGTCGGCGCAGAGCTAGGCGCAGACGGAGACGGCGACATCGAGCGCGCCATACGGCGCGGCACGACGGACACCGTCAATCAGGCGGGGCAACGGGTCGTAGACCGCAACCTTGGCATCCAGCCGACCATCCGCGTGCGGCCCGGCTGGCCGGTCCGCGTTGTCGTCACCCGCGATCTCATCCTCAGACCTCATCCACAAGGAACAAGCAGATGACCCTTCGCCTCGATCGCCTTCCCGACCGCACACCGGTGCGCATGAGCCTCTCGGTCGATCCGGAATTGGCCAGCGCACTCTCGGACTATGCCGAAATCTACCGACAGACCTATGGCGCGAAGGAAAAGCCCGAAGCGCTGATCCCGGCCATGATCGAAAGCTTCCTGGCCTCAGACGCCGGGTTCAAACGGGCGCGCCGCGCTCTTCATTCCAACGCCAGCAACGAAAGGTAATCCCATGGCACAGATCGGCACGTTCACCCTGAAGGATGGCAGCTATACCGGCACCATCCGCACCATGACCATCAATGTCAAAGCCCAACTTGTTCCGAACTCGGACAAGGCCTCAGACGGCGCGCCCGACTTCCGGCTCTATGCCGGCGGGGCTGAACTCGGCGCCGCCTGGCGACAGGAAAGCAAGGACGGCGAGACACCCTACCTCGCCGTTAAGCTCGATGATCCGAGCTTTGCCAGCCCCATGCGCGCAGCGTTCTTCGAGAATTACAAGGACGGCACCGGCGTCATGGTTTGGAACCGGGCAAAGACGGGATAATCGGAGTGCGTCATGTTGCATCGCGTAAAGGAGGGCGGGCGCACAGGGCTTAAAGAGTTCGCGCGGGATCTGAACCCGCCGCCAAAGGCCCCTGCCCCCGTCACGTCAACCGATCCCGAACGCATCACGCCTGCGGACATCTTCAGGCGCCGAACCGTGAGGCGGCCCGAACTCCGCAAGCTCGTGCCACTCTCCGACACGACGATCTACGAGCTGGAACAGAAGGGCGAATTCCCACAGCGCTTCTATCTAACGCCCCGATGCGTCGTCTGGCCCCTCGCCGAAGTCCTCGAATGGATCGATGCCCAACGTCGCAAGGGCCACGAAGGATGCGGGCCGCATCCTGATTATCGGATGCGGTGAATTGGCTGAAATACCCTCGCGCAAAAACATCTCCACATTGTCGATATGGCAATGCGGAAGATACGCGCCTTTTTCTGGAGTCGGAACCTTGAAGACGATTCGTCCCGCCCTCACACGTAGAATCGGTAGGACGGGTTTGGAAGGTCGTCTTCTCCAAGTTCTGCCATCAGTTCGCCAACCCGGCGTGCAAACAGAAGCGTGATCGGATAAGCGCCGAGCGCATCGCTCGAATTCCAGTTCATCTTGGTCAGCGCCAATATCTCCTTCGCTCTCGTCTCCATGTCGGTGTCTCTGGGCGATCCAATCTCTAAGGGAGCGGGGATATGCGGTCCCGGATATTGATTCCACCAGGGCACATATCCGCTCGTATAGAGATATGTATGCTTGTCGAACGAACAGAGCGTTCCGCGCCAGGGCTCGAAATTGCCGCGCCTCACCATGCGGAAAGCCGTGCTCCGCACCCAGATTAGATCGAGGAAGGGGGCAATGTCTTTCGCTGCATTGTCAAAACCTTCCAGCTCTTCCGGCTGATACTGCGTCGTCTTGTGAAGCACGATCCGGGTCGGCGCGACGCCGGCGCGCTTTTCGTAGTTCTCGGCGACATCCCGCAGCAAAGCCTCGGCCTGTTCGGCGTTCAGAAAAATCTGACGATCCCGCCGCTGATTGTGATCGATGTTCGCGCCCTTCAAGGCGAACGGTTCGACATCGCGGGAATAGGCCTGGGCAACGCTAGCATAAACAAGATGCCCGCTGCGCCGTTTCATGTGGTGGAAGGACACCCCCACAAAGCAGACATCTTTGGGCAACGCCGTCGGAAGCCAAGGCGTCCCCTTGGATTTATAATAAAGCGACACGGCGATGTTCCAGGCGCGCGTCGCATGGCTCTGACCCGTGTCATTGCCCTTCTCGATGGTTTCGCGCCTCAGCACCTGGATCGGCACCGCATCGTCATGCGTCATGACCCGCGCCTTCAAGGCGCGATAGAAAGTGCGGAACAGCAGATCGTCCGCCATCGAATAAAGCGCCTCTGCAGCCTTCAGCTCGTCGGGCGACGGCTGGAACAGCGCGAGCTGGTCGCTCTCCTCTTCCGCCCTGAGCGTTTCGAGAAGAGCCCGCTCCTCCGCGCTCAGCCCCGGATTTGAGACCCTGAGATCGCCAAGCTCATTGGGGATGCAGACGACAATGCATTGCGGACTGTCGTCGCCAAGCAGCGAAGCGACCTTGTCGTCGAAAACCTGAACGAGTTCATCAAAGACCGGACCATTTTGCGCTCTGGGAAACCGGGTCCGATACGCCTCATCCGCAATCGGCCTCACATATCGGTCATCCAGATCCAGCTCCACGCCAAGGGCATCTTTAAAACCAGGCCAGTCGCGATACCGGCTGGCGTTGGATTCATAGGCAGGATGAAACTGCGCAAGCTTGGCGAACCAGGACCTCGCGGCGTCGATATCCTCCTGTAGCCCGACAAAGCCGATTTTGAGCTGTTGATTCCCATTATAGTCGGCGGGCTTGTTCTCCGCGAGGCCGCGACGGCCGTCGACATCTTCCGCATAATTATAGAAGGAGACGGTCGGTTCAGGCAGTACGTTTATGGTCAGCGGCTTCGTCATCATCCATGAGTCCAGTTTCTTCTGTCTCGACCGAAAGGAAGGCGCCCTCAAGAATCAGGTCGTCCGTGACGCCAGCGCCGAGGTCGATCGCCTGCTGTCCACCACGCAGGAATTGTTCGAAAAATCCCAGATCGCTGTTTACCGCCGCGTTCCGGTCGTACTTGTAGCGGCGTGTGGAGAGCTTCGTGCGGACATAACCTGGGAGCGGTGTTTTCCCGTCCTTGTCGAGGAACATGTAGAACGGCTTGATCCGTAACGCCCATGTCTCGCTCAGGCGCACGACATCGTAGCCAAACCCTTCGCATTCGAAGAATCCCTTGCTGTCGTCGCCGCGTTTCTTGACTAGGGTGCGGGTAATGCCGCGTTTTTGCGGCGTATCGTACTTGATTGCCCGGTTCCCGCCCCTCAATGCAGTGAAATAAGCGCGTTTCGTGGGACGGCCTTTCGGAGTGCGTTCGATGAGGAGGCCGGACGCTTCAAAGCCCTTGAGATAGACTTCAACGTGTCGCCGCAGCAGCCAGGTGATCTTCCGCTGGATGTCTTCATCCTCGCCGATGTCGGCAAGCGCGATCGGCTCTGCCTCGCCATTAAGCGCGTCGCGAAAAGCGTCCTCAACGCACTCTTGCGTTGCGAAGGTCCACAGCCTCTGAGATTTCGGTTCAAATACGCAAGGCTCAACGGCCCGCGCGCCTCCCGTCTTCCAGAAATCCGTATGCGTCAGATCAAGCGTTGCACATGTCACATGCGTCGGCATGGACGAGAACATCATCATATTGACCGTATAGACGCCGACCGGCCGCAAATCCTTGGCGATGCGAGCCGATCCCGCCGACGCACTCGGCGGAGATAACCGTGCGATATAAGTGTCGGCGCCGGGCGGGAATGCAAAACGCGACACGCCGCCGTTCTTTCTCGTCAGTTCGTCAGCGTCGACAAGGCCAGTGCCCCCTTGCTCCATTGCGCTGATGCCGAAGAACACATCACACAAGGACCTGTTCCGTAAATCGGTGACTTCCGCCACGGGGCGGAACGCGCCTTCCTCGTCGAATTCAATCTCGCTTCGCAGGGACAACGACGCATCCCCCGGATTCCTGAACTCAATCGCAGAACCCGGCAGTACATTGACCGTCGAAACAGCCGACGCCTCATAGTCGCGATGAACGAGCAGGTTGACGGCCAATTCTGTCAGTGCACGGTCATGATACGAACGACGGTTTTCATGTTTACGCGCGCCTTTGACTTTAATCGACGGATTGACCCTGTCGCCGGACAGCCATTGCAGGAGTTCATCATACTGCGTCAGCAGGTTGCCCCGAATGTTCCGGCGATCCTTGCCGTTTACGGTTACGCTGATCATAGCGTGAGGAAAGAAGCGGTTGGCGTCACGGCCGAATAACAGGATCGCCCCGCGCGTCGGGCGAAGCGCGCCGTCAATCCGCTTCAGAAGGCCCCGATCCTCCATGAAACGCTGCAATTGGTCCGACGTGAGCTCCCCGAACTCAAGTTTCTCACTATAATCCCGCAACGTCGCCAGCGCTAGGCTGTGATCAATGTCGCCCCAGACGGCACCCTCCATTACGGTGTCGTCGTAGCTGGGATCATCGTTTTCGGCGCTGACAGCATAGCGTTGGACACCGGAAAGACGCTTGTTGAGGCCCGTCATCAGCTCGTCGAAACCGTCGATTTCGAGCCAGGTGAAGTTTCGGCCGAGCCGGTCCGCCAATGCCTGCACACGGGGGTGCGGCGTTTCCCCCTTTCGGTGACACCAATAGATCCCGCGCCGAAAAGCCGGTCCATCTTCTGATCCGAGCAGCGAGTCCGTGATAGATTTCTCTGCGCCGCGATAGCCGACCACGACGAGCGGCGTATTCTCGATGAGCGGGCGCATGCGTTCGACAAGTTCGGGCGCGAGCGCTTCGGTCTCCTCGGCGAGATTTTTGTCGCTGTAGAGTTCTGCTTTGCCATGCAACCAGACGATTTGGGCGCGGCTGTAAGGAGAAAATTCCGCGAAATCGCCAGGTTGCCGGTTCACTTCGTCCACATGCGCCAAATGCGGGCGCTTGGCGTCCAGCGCCCGCGGCAAACAGGGATCGAAATTGGTCGTCAGAATGGTGGACGCCAGCCCGCGCAAGACCAATTCGGCGAGCGCCTTATAGCCCGAGCTGACTTCGCCCGGAGGCTCCACAAGATCGACGATGAGCCTCCGCCGATAGGCTTCCGGCGAGAGCAGATGATGGATGATGAGCGGGAAGTTCTCCGCCAGCCGATCCGGATCGGAGATGAACCAATCCTGTTGGTTGAGCCAAGATTTCCACTGCGATGTCTTGATCTTGTCGGGTGTCATGCCACCACCGGCGACACGCTCGGCATAATACTGACGAGCAAGCCGGTTCACGCTTTCAGCCGCCAGCGGAACACCCGAAGAGTAGGACGCGCCGGCTCCCAACAGAAAGGTCGGCGGCGCCTCCTGTTCGGGGCGCAACAGCGATTCAAGCAGTGCGATGGTGTTTTTGTGGGACATTATATCCCCGTGGCATGAGTCGGGAGAACGAAACAAGCACAAAATTTGGCTAACCGTATCTTTTCCACCGATTTCGTGCCACTGGCAATCCCATCAATGAGGCTTGCACCCGGCTTAGCGACGGGCTGAGCGCAGCATGGTCTGGGGACGGTCGGACATTTCTGTGTGGTGGCGCCGTGCGCCATTGGCTCGATCTCTCGAAGCCTGAGTTTCGAAGTCGAGAGTCGGCCTGCAGCATTTCAGCCAGGTTACTTTCACCCCACCCGGGGATCGGCCGCATAGACCGCCATACTCTCCGGGATGATGTTAGGCTTGCGGCTTTCACCCGCAGCCCAGGCGTCGATCATGTCGGCCCATTCCTGCATCATGTGGCGGCGCTGGTCGGCATATTCCGCCTTGTTGTAGACCCCACGCGATGAGCGCCGGTCCTCATGGGCAAGGCTCTTCTCGATCCAGTCGCGATTGAAACCCAGCTCATTGAGCAGCGTCGATCCGGTGCGCCGCAGGTCGTGGACGGTGAACGGCTCCAGCGGCAGCTCCATCTCACTCGCCAGCTTGTGGGCGCTGTCGGTAATCCGGTTGAACGTCGCGTTCGAGATCGGGCGGAACGTGTCATAGCGCGACGGGAAGACGTATTTCGATCCGCCTGCGCAGGTTTTCAGCGCCACCAGAATATCGAGCGCCTGGTTCGACAGATAGACATTGTGGTCGAGGCCCGTCTTCATCCGCTTCTTCGGAATGGTCCAGACCGCATCCTGGAAACTGACTTCGTCCCAGGTCGCATGGGCGACCTCGGTTTTGCGCTTCATCGTCAGCAGGATGAATTTCACGCCAAGCTTCAGCGTCGGATTGGCGGTGATCTCTTCGAGAACACGATAGAGGACCCGGATCTCCAGCGGAGTGAGCGATCTGTCGCGGGGTCGGACACGCGCGATCGAACGGGGATCGACCTCCTCGGCGGGATTCTCGACGCGGGTGCCGTGCAGGTTCGCGAAGGCGTAAATCAGCTTGATGAATTCACGAGCGTGAAGCGCCGTTGAAGGCGCGCCCCGCTTCTTGATCTTGTCGCAGAGCTGACGGACATCCTCGCTCGTCACTTCGCGCAAGGTGTAATTGCCCAGCGCCGGGATCAGGTCACGATCGACAATGTGACGACGCATGTCGCGGGTCGAGTCCGACATCTCGCTCTCAGCGAGCCAGCGCTGAGCAAGCTCGCCGAATGTCCCTTCGGATTTCGCCTTGGCCTTGGCCCGCTTCTTTTCCTTGGCGGGTGAGACACCCTCATCCACGAGCTTCTTCGCATCGATCAGCTTTTCGCGCGCAGCCGCCAGCGTGATCCCGTACTTGCCATAACGCCCGATGGTCAGCGTCTCCCGGCGCCCGTTCACACGGTAATCGTAGCGGAAGGTCTTGGTGCCCGTCGGCGCGACGGACACATAGAGACCGTCCCGGTCTGCAACCTTGTAGGGTTTATCCTTTGATTTCAACGATTTGATTGCAATATCGGTCAGCATGCTGCGCCTCCTTCCCACCAATTTTACCGTCAGGCCCAAATGGCCATTTTTCGACAAGGAAACGCTTGTTTTTCAATACGTTATGCCGAAAAAATACCGTCAGGCCGCCAAAATGGGCTGACGGTATTTTGACTTTAGGCAGGAAGAGGCAATTTGTATACCGTCAGGCGATACCGTCAGAATGTTCCGTTGGCCCGCGATAGAGGGCGATAGATACCGAACGAAAATCGGTATCAAGCTATTGTATTTGTTTGATTTATTGATCTTTCGCGATAGTCCGCGAGAGACGCGGAATCATTCCCACTCGATCGTGCCGGGAGGCTTTGACGTAATGTCATAGACCACACGATTCACGCCTTTGACTTCATTGATGATTCTCGTCGCCACGCGCCCGAGGAAATCGTGCTCGAAGGGAAAATAGTCCGCCGTCATGCCGTCCGTGGAGGTTACCGCACGCAACGCCAGGACGTTCTCATAGGTCCGCTCATCGCCCATGACGCCGACCGTATTGACCGGCAACAAGACCGCAAAGGCCTGCCAGATCTGGTCATAGAGGTCAGCATTGCGCATTTCTTCCAGGTAAATCGCATCCGCTTTGCGCAACGTTTCCGCTTTCTCGCGCGTAATCTCTCCAGGAATGCGGATCGCAAGTCCCGGACCCGGGAACGGGTGACGCCCGATAAAGGCCTCCGGCAAGCCAAGTTCACGGCCAAGCGCGCGCACTTCATCCTTGAACAAATCGCGCAAAGGCTCGACCAGTTTCATATTCATGCGCTCGGGCAAACCGCCGACATTGTGGTGGCTCTTGATAGTCACCGATGGGCCACCAATCGCGCTGACGCTCTCGATCACATCCGGGTAGAGTGTGCCTTGCGCGAGGAAATCAGCGCCGCCAATCTTCTTGGCTTCTACGTCAAACACTTCGATGAAGAGTTTGCCGATGATCTTGCGCTTACGTTCAGGGTCGCTGACGCCTTCCAGCTCGCCCAGGAACAAGTCTGACGCGTCCACATGCACGAGAGGAATATTGTAATGTTCGCGGAACAGACTGACGACCTGTTCACTCTCATTCATCCGCATCAGGCCATGATCGACATAGACGCAGGTCAGCTGGCTGCCGATGGCTTCGTGGATCAGGACCGCAGCGACGGAGCTGTCGACGCCGCCGGAGAGACCGCAAATGACGCGACCCGAGCCAACCTGTTCGCGGATCTTTTCAATCGCTTCCTCGCGATAGGCCGCCATCGTCCAGTCACCCTTGAGACCGGCAATCTTGTGCGTGAAGTTGCGAAGCATGGTTGCGCCATGCGGTGTGTGAACGACTTCCGGGTGGAACTGCGTCCCGTAAAAGTGCCGCTCTGGATCTGCGATGACCGCATAAGGGGCACCCGGAGACTTGGCGATGACAAAGAAACCGTTCGCCATTTCGGCGACATGGTCGCCATGGCTCATCCAAACCTGTTCGCCTTCGCCCTCAAAGGACAGACCTTCAAGGATCGGATCATCCAGAACTTTGTCGATAAAAGCGCGCCCGAATTCGCGGCTGGTGCCGCTTTCGACGCGGCCGCCGAGCTGCTCCATCATCACTTGCTGACCATAACAAATGCCCAGCACCGGAATATTGCGATTGAATACACCAGCCGGCACTCGCGGACTGTCTGCCCAGGTCACACTGGCGGGTCCACCAGAGAGGATGATGGCCTTGGGATCATAATCGTCCAGGAAACCGTCATCGACTTTGTTGAACGGGTGAATTTCGCAATAAACGCCGCTCTCGCGTAGCCGGCGCGCAATGAGCTGCGTCACCTGGCTTCCAAAGTCGATAATCAGGGCGCGTTCGTGTTTGTTCTCAGCCATGCGGCCCTTTAGCTGAGTCCCGTCTCAGGCTCAACAGGGTGTGTCAGGATCCGAACGGCGAACTCGATCGACGCCGCCCGAACAGACCGCCGCCTTCCTGAACCAGAGGGGTCGCTTTCTTGCGGGCCTGCGCAGACTTCGGCTTTGGCTGGACCTTTATGCGCGTCGCGCTTGTGGTTGCGTGCGCCACCTGCGGGACGGCAGTTTGACGTGCAGCTGCTTTCGCTGGAAAGCCTGGCACGGGTGCCTGTTCGAGGTCCACAGTATCTGCCGGGACGTGTCCAGCTTTGTAGGCCTGCATAAGAAGCGCGAGGCGCTGTGCTGGCATTCCGACTGCGGGAATTGAGTGGGTGCCGCCCGACAGAAACTTTGCAGCTTTCCCCATGGCGGTGCCTTCTTTGTTTGCATGCGTGAATGAGACCATGTTCGCAGCGGTGATGACGCCCGACTTGATCTTACGGGTCCTGAAATCACCGATATCGTCCCATCGATAGGACTTCTCTGACCACCAGTTACGGACCGTGATCCCTTCATGCGTGAGCGCCAGTCGCTGCAGCACGCCGGCTCCGGTCAGCGCGAAGAAAACTGCCAGGATGAAACCGAACCCCGGCACGAGAAAGAATGAGGCGGCGGCGCCTGCAAACCATTTCCAAGCCGTCGGCGTGAGTGTTGTCACGCCATTCTCTGTCTTCACTGCCATGAGCATCCTCCCAATGGCGACGCTTATGTCAGGTCGGGTTGAAAGTGAGGGAAACTTGAAGGCTAAATTTGCCGCAAACCCGTTAACCTTGATGACGCAGTACGGCGAAGAAAAACCCATCCGTACCGGCGGTTCTCGGGGTCAGCCGAACGCTCCCTGAGGGCCCCTGCCCTTCCTTGATCACCGCGATACCCTCTTCGGTTAGCAAATCGCTTTGCTCGGCATACGCCACCGCGTCTTCCTGCGTCCAGTTTGGGTGAGCGGCAAGAAACGCATCGACTCGATCTTCATCTTCCTCAACCAGAAAAGAGCAAGTGGCATATAGTAAACGGCCGCCTGGCCTGACGAATTTTGCCGCGTTTTCGAGCACTTCATTCTGCTGTTCGATCCGCGTCTCGAGGGATTTCGGCTTCACGCGCCATTTCGTATCCGGTCGACGACGCCAGGTCCCGGTTCCGGTACACGGTGCGTCAACGAAAACACAGTCCATCTGCTCTCGAAGCGCCTCAAGCGCTTTGGGTTCACGTGGATGCACAAGCTGTACATTATGAGCACCCGAACGTTTGAGTCGCGGAATGATGGCGCTCAGCCGACGGCCATCAATATCATAGGCGAAGATTTGCCCCTTCCCTTCCATTGCCGCCGCCAGAGCAAGCGTCTTTCCCCCGCCCCCGGCGCAATAGTCCAGGATTTGCTCACCCGGTTTCGCATTAGCAGCAGCCGCCGCAATCTGCGATCCGGCATCCTGCACCTCGACCCAGCCTTTCGAGTAAGCCGGAATATTGTCGAGGCTGGCCTCTCGCTGCGACGGGTCTCGCGCAGGAATATGGTAGGCATTCTTGAGCAGCCTTGACGGCTCGGCCTTGGCACTTCGCAGCGGACCGCCGGCCTTTTCCGCATCGACTTTCAACGTGTTCACGCGCAGATCGACGTCTGCCCGCACAGCCATGGCCTGCCCCTCAATGCCTGCAAGTTCGCCAAAAGCCCGCTGCATGTGCGGGGTCAGCCATTCCGGATAATCCCCGGCAATATGCGGCTCAGCCGTAACGTCTGGCGCCATGACGAGGCGCTCGCGCTCTTCGAGTGTGAGTTTGCTTGGCGCATGCTGTTCGTCCATCGCATCATCAATACGGCGAATATCCCATTTCCAGGCGAAACTGAGCGCTCCCAGAACGAGGCCGCGCGGCGTGTCGTCGCCCATCGCATGCGCGATCGAGTTGCGCTTACGCAGAGCATCGAGCACCAATCCCGACACCCAGGCACGATCTTTGGAGCCAGCATAACGCGCGCGCTTGCCCCAATCACGCGCGGCGACTTTGACGGGCTGGTGCCGTCCCAGAACGTCGCTGAGGACTTCAATCGCTGCTGCTATCCGGCCACCGTCACGCATCCACGTCTCCCTGTCGAGCGAGGTGTGTACGCTCGCTTCGGAAGAATGCAAAGTGCCGGAAGTCGGTTGAGACCCTCAGAGAATGACAATGGACCGCCAATGCGGTTGATTTCGTCCGGCGTTCTGGGCCGTTTCTGGCGTGGCTGTTACAGTTCCGGAGATCTTTCTCCCGCGAGATCTGAGCGACAATTGAGCTTTCCATGAGACCGAGGGGCACAGAGGATTATGCTGTGGACCCTGAATATCATATTGAAGTCCTGGAACGTCTCCCGTTGGAGGCGAC
>JANSXJ010000524.1 GCA_024743015.1 Hyphomonas sp.
ATGATGCGATCGCGCGCATGGTCAAAGGCCCTGATTTCATTGAGGGTCCGCTCGCCTTCGCCCAGAAGCGCAAACCGAACTGGTCGGGCGAATAAGTAAAATCGGTTTGTCGTCTCTCGGTCATCCCGGTATGGTTTGAGATAACAACCATAAGGGGAGACCAGAGATGTGGGGTTTGTTCCGATCGCTGTCGAACGCGTCATCGAAGATTATTGCCACGTTTTTCATGGTATTGGTCTTGATGATGCTCGGCGTCTTGTTTGTTCCGAGCGTTTTCAATGGCGTCAATGATTTCGCTAATTATCTCGCCAATCTGAATTGGATACGAAATCCAAATCTGGGGGAGCAGGGGGTTGCCGTTTTCCGGGTGTTCATCAATGAGGCCTCGATTTTCGGCATTATCATGACTTTGATTGCACGGGTTGTGGTCGAATTGATCTGGTGGAGTTCGGCGCAGCTCTGGCGCTTGGTCAATCCGCCCGAGCCTGAGCCGACGCTGCAGAAAAAAGAAGATGGTAGCTACTACACTTAATTGTTCGATTTCAGCAGACAGCGGTTTGCAGGTCGCGCGCATCCCGTTATGGCAGTTCCGGATATGAATAGGAGAGTGGCATGGGCCGCGAAGAAGTGTTGCGCCTCGAGGCGTATCTGAAGGAGAAGCTCAATCCCGGTCTGCGCCTGATTGCGCGCAAGGAAACCGATGACTCCGTCGAGGTCTATCTCGGTGCCGAGTTCCTGGCGGTGGTTTATAAAGACGTTGATGACGGCGAAACGAGCTATGCATTGAACATGACCATCCTGTCGGAGGATATCAGCGGGGCCTGAACGAGTGCTGCCGTATGATCCGTTGCAGAAAGCCCGAAGCGCCGCCTTCGGGCTTTGCTTTTTTTGGGTACGCGTATTGGGAAGCGAGAGTCGTGTTTGATCGCGGTGCTTGACCTTTGCCTGCAGGCTGGGTTCTATATCGATAAACAGAAAATCGAGAGCCTTATGAATCGTTCTTTTTCCACTCTTCTGAGCCGTGTCGCTTTCCCTTTGGCGGTTTTAACCCTCACCAGCTGCGCCCCTTCAAGCGACGCACCTGTGGCCGATACGGTTGAGAGTGGGTTGGAAATTTCAGAGGTCAGCACCCCGGTTATCGAGCCCTGGGGCTATCCTTTGGACGCGTTCGATTCGTCCGTGCGCCCCGGCGATGATTTCTACCAATATGCAAATGGCGGTTGGCTCGCGGAAACCGAGATCCCGTCTGACCGATCTGGCACAGGTTTCGCCGTTGTCATGTCAGAGCGGAACGAAGCGCGCATTGCCGAGATTATCTCAGACCTTTCTGGCGCTGACGTGGAGCCGGGATCAAACGCCCAGAAAATCCGTGATCTCTACAATGACTTCATGGATGTGGAGGCGATTAACGCGAAGGGGATTAATCCGATCGCAGTGGATGCGGATCGGATCAGGGCCGCGCAAAGCCATGATGATGTGATTGCGCTGATGGCCGACCCGGCGCTGGGTCTCAGCGGCCCTGTCGCGATCTATGTGACGATCGATCCAAAACAGCCGGACACATATGTCATGGGCGCGACGCATTCGGGGCTCGGCATGCCCGACCGGTCCTACTATTTGCGCGATTCCGAACGCCTCGCGGATGCGCGGGAGGCGTATAAAGAGCACCTGGCGCGGATGCTGAACGTCCTGGGTGAAGCGGACGCGGAGTCCCGCGCGCTGGCGGTTTTCGATCTCGAAACCGCGATTGCAGAGCTGCATTGGACACGCGCTGATCGGCGGAATGCTGACCGGACCTATAACCCGATGACGATTGACGAGCTCAGCGCATTCGCGCCTGGCGTATCGTGGGAAACGGCCTTGAGCGGGCTCGGCTTGCCGACACAAGGCGATATAGTCATTCGCGAAAAGGATGCGTTTCCAGGGCTGGCGGCCCTGTTCGCCGAGACTCCGATCGATGTCTGGCAGGACTATTTGCTGGCGAGGCTGGTTTCGAACAACGCTTCCTCGCTCTCGGATGATATCTATATGGCGAATTTCGAGTTCTATGGCCGCGCGTTGAACGGTCAGGAAGAACCCCGAGCTCGTGAGAAGCGCGGCATCAGCCTCGTGAATGGCTACCTGGATCAGGCGGTGG